>JBKHWY010000060.1:0-14025 GCA_046566285.1 Gammaproteobacteria bacterium
TTCGGCGACCGCATCGCCGCCATCGCCACCCACAACGAGCCATGGTGCACCGCCAACCTGGGCTACGGCAATGCGCAGTTCGCGCCGGGCGTGGCCGACCTGGCCCAGTCGGTGCAGGTCTCGCACCACCTGCTGCTCTCGCACGGGCTGGGCATGCAAGCCATGCGCGCCGTGAACAGCAGCGCGCAGCTGGGCATCGTGCTGAACCAGTGGACCTCCGATCCGGCCACCGATTCGGACGCCGACCGCGCCCTGGCCGCGTGGGAATGGGCCCGTTCGGTGGAATGGTTCATGGACCCGATCTTCAAGGGCCGCTATCCGCAGCTGCCGCTGTCGATCTACGGTGCCGCCGGCCCGAAAGTCGAGGCGGGCGACTTCGACATCATCGGCCAGCCGATCGACTTCCTCGGCGTGAACTACTACTTCCGCCACTGGGCCAGCGCCGAGAATCCGGCCAAGCCCTTCCCGGCGGCCCTGGGCACCACCGACATGGGCTGGGAGATCTACCCGCAAGGCTTGCCGGAGCTGCTCGTCAAGCTCAAGGGCCAGTACGAACTGCCGCCGATCTACATCACCGAGAACGGCATGGCCAACCCGGACACGGTCGTCGAGAACGCCGTGCACGACCAGAAGCGCATCGACTTCGTCAAGCTGCACCTGGACGCGCTCAAAGAGGCCATGGACGCCGGCGTGGACGTGCGCGGCTACTTCCTCTGGAGCCTGCTGGATAACTTCGAGTGGAATTCCGGCTACGCCAAGCGCTTCGGCATCGTGCACGTGGACTACGCCACCCAGAAGCGCACGCCCAAGGACAGCGCGCACTGGTACCGCGAGTTCGTCGCGTCGCAGCGCTAGGCGTCCCCCGGCTTCAACCCTGACCAGCGACCCTCTGGAGGCAGCAATGGATTACCAGTCCTACGCCGACGGCCCGCGCGTGCTCGCGGATATCGGCGGCACCAACGCGCGCTTCGCGCTCGAACTGGCCGCCGGCCAGATCGCCCACATCGTCAACTTCGCGTGCGCGGACTACCCGCGCTTCGAGGATGCGCTGGCGGCGTATCTGGAACACGTGCTGGATCACGTGTGCACCCAGGCGCCGCACCAGCAGGGCCGCCGTCCACGCCATGCCGTCATCGCGATCGCCAATCCGGTCAGTGGCGATGCGGTCAGGATGACCAACCACCACTGGGCCTTCTCGATTGCCGCCGCGCGCGAGGCGCTGGACCTTGAGACCCTGCTGGTGGTGAACGACTTCGCCGCGCTGGCGATGGCGCTGCCGGCGCTCGATGCGGCCGACCTGCGCCAGGTCGGCGGCGGACGGGCGACGCCCGATGCCGTCATCGGCCTGCTGGGCGCCGGCACCGGGCTGGGCGTGGCGGGGCTGATCCCGGCGGGCGGGCGCTACATCCCGCTGCAAAGCGAAGGGGGCCACGTGGCCCTGTCGCCGTCGGATGCGCGCGAAGTCTCGGTGCTGCAATACGCCTGGCGGCGTTACCGCCACGTGTCGGCCGAGCGCCTGGTGTCCGGCCCCGGCCTGTCGCTGATCCACGAAGCGCTGTCGTTTGAAGCAGGGCAGTGGACCGAATCGGCCCTGCCGGCGCCCGTCATCGTCGAGCGCGGCCTGGCCGGCACCGATGCGCTCTGCCGCGCCACGCTGGACTGCTTCTGCGCCCTCTTGGGCACGGTGGCGGGCAATCTGGCGGTGACCTTGTCGGCGCGTGGTGGCATTTTTATTGGGGGTGGAATCGTTCCCCGCCTTGGTGCATACTTTGCCGAGTCGCAATTTCGTTCACGCTTTGAAAACAAGGGCCGGTTCAGCGAATTCAATGCGCAGATCCCGACCCTGGTCATCACCGCGCCCAATCCGGCCTTGAGCGGCGCGGCGGCGCTGCTGGCCGAGCACCTGGCCGAGCGTGCCGACAAACCTTTGTTGTTCGGACGAACGGCCGCAGTGCCGGGGTCCTCCAGTACCCAGCCTATCACCGCGCCTAGCGATCCAATCGAAACGGAAAAGCAATCATGAGTGCCAGCAAACCAGTCTCGCCGCTGTTGTGGATTCCAACCAATTATTTCACCATGGCCCTGTGCTACGTGATGCTCACCACGGTGACGGCGATCATGTTCAAGAACCTGGGCATGGACAACGGCAAGGCGGCCGAGTATTCCAGCGCGCTGATCCTGGCCTACATGATCAAGCCCCTGTACGCGCCGATCGTGGAGATGTACCGCACCAAGAAGTTCTTCGTGCTGCTGGGGCAGGTCATCGTCGGCCTGGGCTTCATCGGCGTGGGCGTGGTGATGTCGGTGCCTAACTCGATGATGATCGTGATCGGCCTGTTCTGGGTGATGTCGTTTGTCGGCGCGACCCAGGACATCGCCAGCGACGGCGTGTACGTCACTTCGCTCAACAACCGTGACCAGGCCCTGTACTGCGGCATCCAGAGCCTGGCCTGGAACCTGGGCCCCATCGTCGGCACCGGGGTGCTGGTGGTGCTCAGCAATTACCTGCACACCTCGGTGTTCCACCACGACGCCACCAAGTTCGGTCCCGAGTGGATCGAAAGCTGGCGCATCATCTTCTTCATCGTCGGCGGCGTGACGCTGGCGATGGCGGCCTGGCACCGCTTCCTGATGCCGCCTGGCGCGCGCGCGGAAAACACCCCCGGCAGCCTGCCCGAGGCCGGCAACATCCTGTTCGACGCGGTGGTCACCCTGTTCCAGAAAAAAGGCATCTGGCGCATGATCGGCTTTGCCTTCCTGTTCCGCCTGTCGATCGGCTTCCTGGAAAAGATCGGCCCCTTCTTCATGCTCGACCCGGCCTCCAAGGGCGGCCTGGGCCTGACCAACGACCAGCTGGGCCTGATCTACGGCACCTACGGCCTGGGCGCCGTGCTGCTCGGTTCCCTGCTGGGCGGGATGTTCGTCGCCAAGCGCGGGCTGAAGGCCACCATCTTCACCCTGTGCTGCGCCATCAACATCCCCAACATCACTTTCCTCTTGATGAGTATTTACCTGCCGAGCAGCCTGTTCTGGATCACCGTGGGCGTGGTGGTCGAGAAGTTCTTCTACGGCTTCGGCGCGGTCGGCTTCATGATCTACCTGATGCAGCAGCTGGCGCCGGGCAAGTACACCACCACCCACTACGCCTTCGGCACGGGCCTGATGGCCATGTGCATGATGGTCACCGGGATGATCAGCGGCCACCTGCAAGTGGCGCTGGGCTATGTGAACTATTTTATTTTCGTGATGGTCGCCACCATCCCGTCGTTCCTGATCTGCTGGTTCGCGCCGTTCTACCAGAGCGACTCGGATGCGCCGGTCGCCGATAAGGAAGTCGCTGTCGCAGTATGAAAAACATCGCACTTGCAGCATTTTTCGTGGCCGGGGCAGCCGCCGCCGCGCCAGGCATCAAGGTCAACCAGGTCGGCTTCGCGCCCGCCGCCGCCAAGGTGGCGGTGGTGCCGGGCGGGGCCGCCGGCGAGTTCGAAGTGGTGCGCAGCGACAGCGGCGCCACCGTCCTGCGCGGCAAACTCGGCGAGCCGGGTGTCTGGAAGCCGTCCGAGGAAACCGTCCGGCTGGCCGATTTTTCCAGCTTGACGACGCCCGGCAGCTACCGCATCAAGGCCGCCGGCGCCCTGTCGGACCCGTTCACCATCGGCCCCGGCGCCTACCGCGACCTGAACGTCGCCGCCATTCGCGCGTTCTACCTGAACCGCGCCAGCACCGAGATCCCCGCCAAGTTCGGCGGCGCGTATGCACGTGCGCTCGGCCATCCTGACGACAAGGTGCTGGTGCATGCCTCGGCCGCGTCCAGCGCGCGCCCTGAGGGCACCGTCATCTCCAGTCCCAAGGGCTGGTACGACGCCGGCGACTACAACAAATACGTCGTCAACTCCGGCATCTCGACCTACACGCTCTTGGCCGCCTACGAGCACTTCCCCGCGTATTTCGCCGGCCAGAACCTCAACATTCCCGAGTCCGGCAACAAGCTGCCCGACCTGCTCGACGAAGCGCTGTGGAACCTCGAGTGGATGCTGACGATGCAGGACCCGAGCGACGGCGGCGTCTATCACAAGGTCTCGAACAAGACCTTCGATGCCTTCGTCATGCCGCACAAGAGCACTTCCGGGCCGCGCTATGCGGTGGGCAAGGGCACGGCCGCGGCGCTCGACTTTGCCGCCGTGATGGCCACCGCCAGCCGCGTCTACCAACCCTTCGACGCCGCGCTCTCGAAGCGCATGCTGGCCGCCGCCGAAGCGGCGTGGACCTGGGCGCAGGCCAATCCGAACATCGTCTACAAGAACCCGGCCGACATCAAGACCGGCGAGTACGGCGACGCCCAGCTGGACGACGAACGCGCCTGGGCGGCGGCGGAGCTGTACATCAGCACCGGCAAGGACGCCTACTGGAATGCGATGAACGCGCCGGCTGCGCCCGTGCGCGTGTCCGACTGGGGCAACGTGGCCGGCCTGCCATGGATCTCGCTGGCGCACCACCTGCCACGCCTGACGCCGGCGGCCGACCGCAAGCTGATCGCCGAGCGCATCGACAGCCAGGCCGCCAAGCTGGCGGCCGAGTGGAAAAGCTCGGCGTACCGGGTCACCATGCAGCCGGTCGACTTCATCTGGGGCAGCAATGCCGTTGCGATGAACCAGGCCATGATGCTGCTGCAGGGCTACCGCCTGACGGGCAAGCGCGAGTACCTCGACGCCGCCCAGGCCGACCTCGACTACGTGTTGGGCCGCAACGCCACCGGTTACTCGTTCGTCACCGGCGTGGGCGCGCGTCCTCCGCTGCATCCGCATCATCGTCCGTCCGAGTCCGACGGCGTGGCCGCGCCCGTGCCGGGCTGGCTGGTGGGCGGCCCGCAGCCGGGCCAGCAGGAAAAGGGCGAGTGCAAGGTGCCGTATCCGAGCAAGGTGCCGGCGCTGTCGTACCTGGATCACGTGTGCAGCTACTCGGCCAACGAAGTGGCGATCAACTGGAATGCGCCGCTGGTGTACGTCAGCGCGGCGCTCGATGCGCTGGGCAGCAGCAGCGCGACTGGCGCGTCAAGCGCCGGCGCAGTCAAAGCAGGAGCAGGGATGGAAAAGAAAAAGTTAACGCTCGAGCAGATCCGGCGTCAGGAAGAAGCGCTGCAGTTCACCACCTTCAATAACGACATCGCGCTGGAGATCGGCAACAAGATCATCCAGATGGCCAAGGCCGACAAGGTGGCCGTGACGGTGGACGTCTCCATCAACCGCACGCAGGTGTTCTTCCATGCGATGGTGGGGACCAGTCCGAACAACGTCGACTGGATCCGCCGCAAGAGCAACCTGGTCAACCGCACCGGGCATGCTTCGTTTTTTGTCCATACCGAAGCGGTCGATCAGGGCAAGGACTTCGACAACCTGCTGACTTTCGATCCCAAGGACTTCGCCGCGCATGGCGGTTCGTTCCCGATCGTGATCAAGGGCGTGGGGCAGGTTGGGACGCTGACTGTGTCGGGTTTGCCGGGGGAAGACGATCATGCCCTGGCGGTGCGGGCGTTGAAGTGGTATTTGAAGGCTGATGAGAGTATTTGAAATTTGCTGGAGCGACGCGGGGGCTTTCGATAGGAGCGCGAAAGACCACCAAGCTTGATTAGCACTGCAAAATATATTCCGTCGTCCCGGCGAAGGCCGGGACCCATAGCGCGTTTGCTCAGAGTGGAACCGTGCCCCTGACTGAACGCGCTATGGATTCCGGCCTTCGCCGGAAGTCATTTCGAGCAATGCTCGGAATGACGGTTTTAAGGGTGTCAGCTTACGGAAGCACAGTAGTCAACCCACCACTCACTCAAACCCCACCACCCGCTGTTCCTTGAAACTGCGCAGCGCCAGGTCGATCACCCGGATCACCGCCAAGCCTTCACGCGCGCTCACCGGTGCGCGCTTGCCCTGGGTGATCGCGGCCACCATCTCTTCGTAGAAGGTCTCATAGCGACCGGCGAGCGAAGCCACGGTCCCGGTCACGGTCAGGCCGTTCTTCTCAAACCCCAGCGTGCCGTGCCGCTCGACCGGTTCGACACCCCATCCCGGCATCCCCGGTCCGCCGCCGGCCAGCAACTGGGCCTCCTGCGGATCGAGCCCGTACTTGGTGAACGTCCCAAGCTCCCCATGCACCAGGAAGCGTGGCCCCGGCTGGTGGGCCAGCATGGTCGAATGCAGGATCACGCGGCGTGCGCCGTAGCGCAGGGTCAGGTGGAAGTAGTCGTCGGCCAGGCCGCCCTGGCGCTGGATGCCCAGGTCGCACTGCACGCTGTCCGGCTGGCCGAACAGCACCAGGGCCTGGTCGATCAGGTGCGCGCCCAGGTCGTACAGCATGCCCGACCCCGGCAAGTCCTGCTCGCGCCAGCGCTGGCGTACCAGCGGGCGGTAGCGGTCGAAATGCGATTCGAAGTACACGATGGAGCCCAGCATGCCCGACTCGATGGCGTGGCGCACCGTCAGGAAGTCGTTGTCCCAGCGGCGGTTGTGGAACACGCTCAGCACCAGCTTCTTCTGCTCGGCGAGATCGGCCAGTTCGGCCGCTTCCTGCACCGTCACGGTGAACGGCTTTTCCACCACCACGTGCTTGCCCGCCAGGAGCGCTTCGCGCGCCAGCGGATAGTGGGTGGTATTGGTGGTGGCGATGACGACCAGGTCCACTTCGGTGTCGGCAATCAGCAGCGTGGGTTCGGACAGCACGGCCATGCCGGGAAAGTCGCGCTGCACGACATCCGGTTTGCTGGAGCACACGCGGGTCAGGCGCAGGCCTTTCACGGTGCGGATCAGGGGCGCCTGGAAGGTGGCGCCGGAAAAGCCGTAGCCGATCAGGCCGACACGGATGTCAGGGTGTGCTTGCATGGGTGCTTTCGTGGAGGTAGTCATTACAGCGGGGGGCATTACAGGCAGCCGAGCAGGGGCGCGGCTTGCAGCCAGGCGGCGTAGGCGTCGACCAGCCCCGCGCCGGTGGCGCCGTCGAAGCCGGGGCCGGCCTTGATGCCGACGCCTTCAGGGTCGGACGAGGGACTGGCGCTGCCTTCGCGCACATCGATGGCGGTGCGCGCCAGCAGGGCCTTGATTTCGGCCGGGGTCAGGCGCGGGTTCTTTTGCAGCAGCAGGGCGCACACGGCGGCGATCTGCGGCGCGGCGGCGGAGGTGCCGGAAAAGACGGCCCAGCCATCGTCCGGCGCCGTGCCGTCATGGGCGGCGTTGGTGCTGTCGATCTCCTGGCCGGGCGGCACGGGCAGCATGATGTAGTCGGCGTTGGGCAACAGGCCCACCAGGCCGCACACGTCCGGCACGTGGCGGCCCGAATAAATCTGGCTGGTGAAGGCGGAGGCGTAGTCCGAGGCGCGCATGCTGCCGTCCTGCGCCACGTGGGCGCCGCCCACCGACAGCACTTCCGGCATCGAGGCGGGGAAGGCGTAGTGCCCGTTCCCGGCCGCGAACACGACGACGATGCCGGCGGCAATCGCAGCCTGGATCTCGGCTTCCAGCGGTTTCAGGCCGTTCGGCAGCTCCTTCAGTTCGCTGCGCCCGTCGTTGTCGCGCAGGTCGTAGCACATGCTGATGCTGATGATGTGGGGCTTGTGCTTGAGCGCTTCCTGCAAGCCCTCCAGGATGCTGGCGCCGCCGTTGGGGTCATTGTCGTCGCCCAGCTTGACGCCGATGAAGGTGACCTTGGGCGCGATGGCGAACACGTTGGCCGACTCCCCGGTGCCATGGCTGCCCGGATCGGTGCTGCGGTTGGTGGCCGACGGGGCCAGCACCACCGAGGAGGTGAAACCGTGGCTGGAAAAGAAGGGATGCGAGTGATCGAACCCGGTGTCGATCATCGCGATGCGCACGCCGTCGCCCAGGTTGCCCTGGCGGTGGATGGGCGTGACGTTCAGCTTGGCCGGCACGTCCTGCATCACGTTCAGGTGGTAGTAGCCCACCTGCGGCGCACGCTGCCCGGGCGCCCCTTCGTTCAGGTAGATGTGCGGCCACTGGATATACGCGTCGTCGATCAGTTCGGCCAGCTTGGGGTCCGGGTTCCAGGGCGCGCCGGGCGGCGGGTAATACACGGCGGCGGCCGAGTAGGCCTTGAGCGGATCGAGCACCACGGGCGCCAGCTGGGTGCCGAAGGTGGCTTCGAACTGTGCGCGGGTGCCGCGTACCGAGACCGTCATGCGGCCGATGCCGGTGACGGTGAAGCCGCGCTGGCGCAGCGCTTCGATGGCCAGTTCCATTTCGCCGGGCAGCGGCTCGAAGCTGGGGATGCTGCGGGAACTGAGGCGCGCGGGAACCTTGGTCGGCCCGCTCCCGGCCGGACCCTTGAAGGTGATGGCAATGCGCAGGATCTCCGAAGGCGCGGACGAGGCGCCCGAGGGAACGGCGGGCGTGGGGGACGTGAACGGCTGCATGGCATTCCTCTTCAGGTAACGTGGCGCGCGGCAACAGTGATCAGTGTAACGGCATCAGCGAGTTCATGCGGAACGGGCAAGGCGGGCGCGGCGCGCGGATCGACCAGGCATTCCGGACCGGTTGAACCGAACAGGCAGGCGAAGCGCTCCGGGTCGATCTCGGCGGAAATGGTGGCGCGGCCCACGCCGGTGACGTGCATCCCCAGCGATTGCAGGCGCGGACAGAGCGCGTCCGCATCGGCGGGCGGGCGCAGCAGCAATTGGAGCTTGACCATGATGTTTGCGGTGAAACCGGCTTATGCAATCATCATAACCGGCGAGCCGGTGAGCAGGCGCTGTGGGCGCAAACATCCATCGCCGGCGCAGCGGCCGCTAGGCGCCGCCGACATACCCGTTTTGCCGCCACGCCTCGTACACCACCACGGCGACGGTATTGGACAGGTTCAGGCTGCGGTTGTCCGGGCGCATCGGCAGGCGGATGCGCTGGGCCGTGGGAAAGCTGTTGCGCAGATCGGGCGCCAGGCCGCGCGTCTCGGAACCGAACACAAACACGTCACCCGGCTGGAAGCGGGCGTCGGCAAAGGGCGCCGAGCCGTGCGTGGTCAGCGCGAACATGCGCGCCGGATCGGGCGCCACGTCGCGCAGGAAGGCGTCCCAGTCCTTGTGCACCTTCATGGTGGCGTAGTCGTGGTAGTCCAGGCCGGCGCGGCGCATCTTGGCGTCGTCCAGGGGGAAGCCGAGCGGCTCGACCAGGTGCAGCTGCGCGCCGGTATTGGCGCACAGGCGGATGACGTTGCCGGTGTTGGGCGGGATTTCGGGTTCGACCAGGACGACGTGAAACAAGCAGCTCTCCTTGGAAAATAAACAGTAAAGTAGTCTCAGCGCGAAGTAGTCTCAGCGCGGCGGCGTGCGCGCGAACACCAGGCAGGTCACGCGGGCGGCGCCGAAGCGCTTGAACACGCCCGCCAGCTCGTGCATCGTGCCGCCGCTGGTCATCACATCATCCACGATGCCGATGTGCTGCCCGCGCACCAGGGGCAGGGCGTCGGGCGCGACGATGAACGCGTTGCGGATATTGGCGCGCCGGTCCTTCCTGGTCAGCTTCGACTGGGCATCGGTGTCGATCGCCCGCACCGCGAGGCGCGGCCGCAAGGCAATGCCGAGCCCGCTTGCGACGGGCCGGGCGATTTCCAGCGCCTGGTTGAAGCCGCGGCTGGCCAGGCGCGTGCGCCCGAGTGGCACCGGACACAGCACATTCGGCAAGGGCACGGCGCGCCGCTGCAGCATGGCTTCCTTGAGCGCTGCGCCGCACCAGTTGGCCAGCGCCAGCGTGGCGCCGAACTTCAGTTGCAGCACCAGCTGGTCGAGCGGGGCGGCATAGTCGGCCGCCGCGACCGTCGCGTCGAAGGCGGGACGCATGGCCTGGCAGGCGCCGCAGGGGTGCAGCGCGTCGCGCGCGGCGCACGGGTTGGCGCAGCGCGGGCAGCGGGGACACGCCCGCAGATAGCGCGCCGCGCAGCCCGCGCAGACGGGCGCATCGGCCGCGCGGCCGCACAAGGCGCAGCTGGACGGCAGCAGCGCATGCAGCGCGCCGCGCAGCCATGCGCCAGCGATCTCCGTGCCGTTGTTGCCACTCATGCCGTCCACAGCAAGCAGGCCTCCTGCCAAGCGGTTACACTATCGGGCCAGCAATTCCAGCTCGCGATTATCTCATCATATTGTCCTTGTTTCGTTCTCGCTCTCATCCTGCTGCACCGTCCATGTCCACACCTTCAGACTCCACCCTCAGCGCGCCCATCGACCTGACCGTCGTGCGCCGCCTGTTCAGCCGCGCGGATCGCATCGCCGGCGCGGACTTCCTGCGCCGCGAGATCGCCGAGCGCATGCATGAGCGCCTGCAACTGGTGCGTCTGGTGCCGCGCCGGGTGCTCGACGCCGGCTGCGGCAGCGGGGCGGACCTGGCCACCTTGCAGCGCGCCTATCCGGCCGCGCAGGTCATCGGCCTGGATGGCGCCCCGGCCATGCTGGCCAAGGCCGCGCCGGCCGCGGCGCAAGGAACCCTCAAGGGCATGCTGAGCCGCTTGCTGCCCGCCAAGACCGGCATCGACCTGGTCTGCGCCGATTTTGCCGATCTGCCGCTGGGACCGAACTCTGTCGACCTGATCTGGTCCAACCTGGCATTGCCCTGGCATCCGCAGCCCGATCGTGTGTTTACGGAATGGCGCCGGGTGGTGAGCGTGGACGGGCTGCTGATGTTTTCCAGCTTCGGGCCGGACACCTTGCGCGAGCTGCGCGCGGCCTTCGCGGTGCTGGACGAGGATGTGCGGTCCCAGGCGCAGTCCCATGTCCTGCCCTTCGTGGACATGCACGACCTGGGCGACCAGCTGGTGGCGGCCGGCTTCGCCACCCCGGTGATCGACATGGAAGTCATCACGGTGACGTACAAGACGGCCGAGGCGCTGCTGGCGGATGTGCGTGCGCTGGGCGGCAACCCGCTGGCCACGCGCCGCCGTGGCCTGATCGGCCGGGCCGGGTGGAAACGGGTGCTGGACGCGCTGGAGCGCGGGCGCGGGCCGGACGGCAAGCTGGCGCTGACGTTCGAGGTGATTTATGGGCATGCCTTCCGTCCGGCGCCCCGTTCCACGGCCCAGGGCGAGGCGATCATCCGCTTCCAGCCGCGCGGGCCGCAGCGTTGAACAGGGCGCCGGTCGAGCCCGAAAATGCCCATGGGGTCGGCGGCCAAAATGACAAGGGGGACACCCTGTGTCGATTGGATAATTCCTTGATGTGCCTAACTATCCATGAGTATAATCAATGACTAATTTTGTCGACTGTGCCTGTGATCGCTAAGAAAGCCGCGTCATCGGCGCAACCGCGCAAGGTCGGGAGCGATAAGCAAGTCAGCGTTCATCGGTGTGCTTGACCCTTCACCTTTGGTCGATGTCTCGGTTCCATCCTTGCTCCGGTGTCCCCGGAGCAGCATGGAGCCTTTTTGTGCGGTGGTTCAATAAGGCGGCGAACAGTCCGATGTCTGGGCCAGGGCCGTTAAAAATATTCTTATTTTTGGGTGGTTGGGGAAAACATGACATATGCAAAGCGACTTCAAGCCTTGATGCTCGGTCTGGCCGTTTCCGCCAGCACTGGTGCCTGGGCTGCGCCGGAAGTGCAGGGGCGTCCATTTGAACACCAGTTGAACCTGCAACGGCCTGTTACGCAAATCGCCGCTGAAATCGACAGCCTGCACAATTGGATGATGATCGTCTGCCTCGTGATTTTCGTGGGCGTGTTCGGCGTGATGTTCTACTCCGTCTTCAAGCACCGTAAATCGCTGGGCCACAAGCCGGCCACCTTCCATGAATCCACCGCGGTCGAGATCGCCTGGACCGTGGTGCCCTTCCTGATCATTATTGGCATGGCGCTGCCTGCCACCCGCACCGTGGTGGGCATGAAGGACACCTCCAACGCCGACATCACCATCAAAGCCACCGGCATGCAGTGGAAGTGGGGCTACGATTACCTGAAGGGCGAAGGCGAGGGCATCTCCTTCCTGTCGAACCTGTCTACCCCGCGTGAAGCCGTGGGTGCCCGGGCGTGGCGCCCGACCTGTCCAAGCGCGGCGAAAACTACCTGCTGGAAGTGGACAATGAAGTGGTTGTCCCGGTCAACAAGAAAGTCCGCATCGTCACCACCGCCAACGACGTGATCCACTCCTGGACCATTCCCGCCTTCGGCGTGAAGCAGGATGCCATTCCCGGTTTCGTGCGCGACACCTGGTTCAAGGCCGAGCATACCGGCACCTATCGCGGCAACTGCGTCGAGCTGTGCGGTAAAGAGCACGCCTTCATGCCGATCGTCGTGAAAGTCGTGACCGACGCCGAGTACACCGCCTGGGTCAACACCAAGAAGAAGGAAATGGCGGCCCTGGCCGACGATCCGAGCAAGGTCTGGACCATCGACGAACTCAAGACCAAGGGCGAGACCGTCTACAACGCCAACTGCGTGGCCTGCCACCAGGCCAACGGCAAGGGCGTGCCGGGCGCGTTCGCGTCGCTCGATGCGTCGCCTGTCGTGAACGGCCCGAAAGCCGAACAGATCGCCGTGCTGCTGAACGGTAAGAAGAGCGGAAAGTATCCGTCTGAAATGCCAGCCTGGAAGCAACTGTCGGATTCCGACATTGCTGCGGTCATCACCTACACCCGCAACAGCTGGTCGAACAAGGCTGCTGAAAACATCGTACAACCGGCCGAGATCCTGGCTGCGCGTAGCAAGTAAGACGGAGGCAAAGGAAAACCATGAGCACCACGACTGTCGATCACGGCCACGACCACGGCCACGCGCATGACCATGACCATGCGCACGACCATCCCACCGGCTACCGCCGCTGGCTGTTCGCCACCAACCACAAGGACATCGGTACCCTGTACCTGTGGTTCTCGTTCATCATGCTGCTCTCCGGCGGCGTGCTGGCGCTGATGATCCGTACCGAACTGTTCAAGCCGGGCCTGCAATTCTTCCAGCCTGAATTCTTCAATCAGCTCACCACCATGCACGGCCTGGTGATGGTGTTCGGCGCCATCATGCCGGCCTTCGTGGGCTACGCCAACTGGATGATCCCGCTGCAGGTCGGGGCGTCGGACATGGCGTTCGCGCGCATGAACAACTTCTCGTTCTGGCTGCTGCCGCCGGCCGCGATCCTCCTGGCCGCCTCGTTCTTCGCACCGGGTGGGGCCACGGCTGCCGGCTGGACGCTGTACGCGCCGCTGTCGACCCAGATGGGCCCCGGCATGGACATGGGTATTTTCGCCATGCACATTATGGGCGCCTCCTCGATCATGGGCTCGATTAACATCATCGTCACCATCCTGAACATGCGCGCACCCGGCATGACCCTGATGAAGATGCCGATGTTCTGCTGGACCTGGCTGATCACCGCCTACCTGCTGATCGCCGTGATGCCGGTCCTGGCCGGGGCGATTACCATGACCCTGACCGACCGTCACTTCGGCACCTCGTTCTTCAACGCGGCCGCCGGCGGCGACCCGGTCATGTACCAGCACATCTTCTGGTTCTTCGGCCACCCCGAGGTCTACATCATGATCCTGCCGGGCTTCGGAATGATCTCGCATGTCATCCCGGCGTTCTCGCGTAAACCCCTGTTCGGCTACGCCTCGATGGTGTACGCCACCGCCTCGATCGCCATCATCTCCTTCGTGGTGTGGGCCCACCACATGTTCACCACCGGCATGCCGATCACCTCGCAGCTGTTCTTCATGTACGCCACCATGCTGGTGGCCGTGCCCACCGGGGTGAAGGTGTTCAACTGGGTCGCGACGATGTGGAAGGGCTCGATGACCTTCGAGACGGCCATGCTGTTCGCGGTCGGCTTCATCTGGGTGTTCACCATCGGCGGGCTGTCCGGCGTGCTGCTGTCGATCGCGCCCATCGATATCCAGGTGCAGGACACCTATTACGTGATCGCCCACTTTCACTACGTGCTGGTGGCCGGCTTGCTGTTCGCCCTGTTTGCGGGCTACTATTACTGGGCGCCGAAGTGGACGGGCCATATGATCAACGAGAAGCGCGGGCGCTTCCACTTCTGGAATTCGCTCATC
>JBKHWY010000061.1:0-13985 GCA_046566285.1 Gammaproteobacteria bacterium
ACTCCGCCGAAGGTTGACGCCGCGTTCTGCTCGCGCACTCCGCCGAAAGTGGACGCCGCGTTCTGCTCGCGCACCCCACCGAAAGTGGACGCCGCGTTCTGCTCGCGCACTCCGCCGAAAGTGGACGCCGCGTTCTGCTCGCGCACCCCACCGAAAGTCGACGCCGCATTCTGCTCGCGCACCCCACCGCGCCAGGTGGCCCCGGCCGTGCCCGCGCTGCTGGCATGAGCGCTTCGCCGAAGCAATGACCTGAGCATGCGTCGTCGCGGGGAGAGTCTCCCCGGACGGTCGCCAGGCAGCCCGCCGCGTCGTTCAGCGGCGGGCTTTGTTTTAAGCGCTGTCACCATTAAACGTGGCCCGCCCGCCGTTTCGGCAGCGCGGCCCCCACCTGACGGTAGCAGCGCGTTGTGGTATCGGTTCGCCTTAAGCCGCTTGCGGCACGCGCTCATCCTTGGTGGCGAGAATCTCGCGCATTTCCCGGATGCTGAGGCCGCTGACTTCATGCATGCGGATCAGGATCGTGGCGCCGATAGGCAGCGTGTAGTGGCGGATCTTGCTGATGACGGGCGGCGCAACCTCCAGCGCACGCGACAGGGCCGCATCGTTCTTCAGCTCCAACTTCTCCATAATCGCGTCCAGGAGACGGTTGGGATTGTAGATCACCTCATGAGTGGATTCAGTGACGGTCATAGCTCAATTCTTTCAAAATATCACACCTTGCGAACGCACCAGGGCCGCCGATGAAGGTCATCGGGAGCGCGGCGCATCCCCCTGCCGCTAGCCCGCCTGCAAAACGGGCGGCTAAAGCCGTATGATACACAAAAACATTGCCAAGTTCTTAAACAATGCGTTTCGCGAGCAACAAATTGCTGACACTTGAGGAAATTTTTTGTTCAGCAGCGCAGACACCACAGGCGACATATCCGTGTCAGCCACCATGTGACCAACCAGCGGGAAGCAGCTGCTCCACAGTTGGTGGGAATTAGATAGAATTCAAGGAGCACATTGGGTTCCTCGGGCGGAGCGAGGCGCCAACCCAGCTTGCGCCGGATCTCTTCCGGGGAAGGCGGTGGCCGGCGCGCCAGTTCACGTTCGGCCATATAGGCGCGAACTTGCTCCTTCGTCGGTTGGTGAATTCGATGCGGCATGGCAAGCTAAAAGCAGCGTCATGTGGAAAGTTAAGAGAAGTCCACAATACGATGCGCAAGCCTGAAATGTTTGATTCACCTCAATCGTGTGATGAGGTGAGCACCGCTTCAGCTCTTTTTAGCCTGGGGCCTGGTAAATGGTGCGGGCATCCTGATGCGCACGGTCGAGGGTGCGCAAGGCCGGCTTGTCGTCGTGCTCGACAAAAAACCCGGCGTCCTGCGCTTTCACCACCATCTTGATGGCGGCCTCGTCGGACACGTCGTATTTCTCCGTGATCAAGGTCGTCACCTCGTCCAGGTAGGCTTCGTAGCTCATTGGCTTGGGCATATTTACTCCTGTTCAGTCTTGCCGGGTGGGTTCGCCAGCGTGCGTAGCGCCGTGCCCACGTCCGGATAGCGCAGCCGCAGCCGCAATTCCTGCGTCAAGCGGGCGTTGCGCAGGCGGCGCGATTCCGACATGAACGATAGCAGGGTCGGCGACACCGCCTGCTCCAGCTGGGCCCGCGCCAGCCGGGGCGGACGCGCCATCCCGAACGCATCGGCCACGGCGTCGAAATAGTCGGCCATCTTCATTTGCGTACCGTCCACCGCGTTGTACACCCGCCCCGGGCGCCCGCGGAACAGCGCCGCGGCGATCGCCCGCGCCAGGTCGTCGGCATGGATGTGATTGGTGTACACATCGTCTTCCGGGCGCAAGGCGGGCGTGCCCTGCTCGATGCGTTGCAGGGGCAGGCGCTCGCGCGCATAAATGCCGGGCACCCGCAGGATGGCGGCGCTGGAACGCGAGCGCCGCCCCCAGGCGCGCACGACGCCTTCGGCATCCACACGCCGGACCGCGCGCGCGTTGCGGGGCGCAAGGGGGCGCGCTTCATCGACCAGCGCGCCGCCGCAGTCGCCGTAGACGCCAGTGGTGCTCACGTAAACCATTCGCAGGCGCTCGGGTAGAATGGCGCACAGGTGTCGTGTCCGATTGTCAAGCTTGCCTTCGCCGCGCGGCGGCGCCAGGTGCACCACCCGGTCCGCGAGGCGCGCCAGGCGCCGCAAGCTGTCGGGATGGTCCAGGTCGGCCACCACGGGTACCGCGCCGGCCGCGCGCAATTCGGCGCGCCGTTCAGGCTGGCTGGTGACGGCAAACACGCGGAAGCGCTCGCGCACCAGCGGCAGGAGCCGCATGCCGACATCGCCGCAGCCCACGATCAGCAGACGCGGGCGGTGAAATGGGCGGTGAGCGAGGCGGTGATCGCAGCTGTGATTGATATTGTTCATGTTGAGGATTGTATGACGTTCCAAGTAACGGTCCAGCCTAGCGGGCACCAGTTCCCATGCGAGGCGGACGAGACGGTTCTGGCAGCGGCCCTGCGCGCCGGAATCGGTTTGCCGTATGGCTGCAAGAATGGCGCCTGCGGGTCGTGCAAGGGCAAGATCAAGGAAGGCGCCGTGGAGCACAAGCCCTACCAGCAGCGCGCCTTGTCCAACGAGGAAAAAGCCGGCGGCGGTGCGCTGTTCTGCTGCGCCATCCCCACGGGCGACCTGACCATCGAGGCGCGCGAAATCACCGGTTCCAGCGAATACCCGCTGCGCAAGATGCCGACCCGGGTGCAGCGCATCGAGAAAGTCACGCCGGACGTGGCCATCCTCACCCTGCAATTGCCGGCCAACGAACGCCTGGCCTATCGCGCCGGACAGTATATCGAATTCTTGTTGAAGGACGGCAAGCGCCGCAGCTACAGCCTGGCCAATGCGCCCAGCCTGGACGAGCCGCTGACCCTGCACATCCGCTACATGGCCGATGGCCTGTTCACCGAGCACGTGTTCAATACCATGAAGGAGCGCGACATCCTGCGCTTCGAAGGGCCCCATGGCAGCTTCTTCCTGCGCGAAGACTCGGACAAGCCGATCATCCTGCTGGCGTCGGGCACCGGCTTCGCCCCCATCAAGGCGCTGGTCGAGCACTTGCTGCACCTGAAATCCGAGCGCCCGGTCAGCCTGTACTGGGGCGGTCGCCGTCCGTCCGACCTGTACATGAACAGCCTGTGCGAACAGTGGGCCGCCACCCTGCCCAATCTGCGCTACATCCCGGTGATTTCCGACGCCTTGCCGGAAGACCATTGGCACGGCCGTACCGGCTACGTGCATACGGCCGCCATGCATGACGTGACCGACATGTCCGGCTACCAGGTGTATGCCTGCGGCGCACCCATCGTGGTCGATTCGGCCCGGCGCGACTTCGTCGAACAGTGCCGCCTGCCGGCCGACGAGTTCTACGCCGACGCCTTCACCAGCGAGGCCGACCTGGCCTGAGTCACGCGCGCCGGCCGCCCCCTCTGCAGCGGGCGGCCACATCGGACACAATCACGGGTGCTTCCTGCAAGCACCCCTTGTTCACCAGCCGCGCGCGGCCCGAAAGTTTCCATGTCAGTGACGTCCTCTTCCAACGGTTTCGCCGTGCTGCGTAACCGTAATTTCTCCTTTTACCTGTTCGCCCGCGTGCTGGGCACCCTCGCGGTGCAGATGCAAAGCGTGGCCATCGGCTGGCAGGTGTACGCGATGATGGGCAGCCTGTTCAACCTGGGCATGATCGGCCTGGCGCAGTTTGCCCCCTTCCTGGTGCTGATCCTGTGGGCCGGCCACGTGGCCGACCAGCACGACCGCCGCCGCATCATCCAGCTGTGCCTGGTGACCCAGTTGCTGTGCAGTTTCCTGCTGCTGGCGTTTACCCTGAGCGGCTCCCAGGTGATCTGGCCGGTGTTTGCGGTGCTGGTGCTGTTCGGCAGCGCGCGCGCCTTCATGATGCCGGCCACCCAGGCCATCCTGCGCAACCTGGTGCCGATCGAAAGCTTCAGCCAGGCGGTGGCGCTCTCTTCCTCGGCCTTCCACGTGGCCGTGATCGCCGGGCCCGTGCTGGGGGGCCTGTTGTACGTGGCGGGACCGAAGACCGTGTACATCACGGCAGCCACCCTGCAGGTGCTGTCGGTGCTCTCGATGGCGCTGACGAAAAGCGCGCCGCAAGTGGTCACCAAGGCGGCCGCCACCTGTCACACGGTGCTGGAAGGCTTGCGCTTCGTGTGGTCGCGCCCGATCATGCTGGGCGCCATTTCGCTGGACCTGTTCGCGGTCCTGTTCGGCGGCGCCACCGCGCTGCTGCCGGCCTATGCGCACGACGTGCTGCACGCCGGGCCGACCGGGCTGGGCTTGCTGCGCACCGCGCCCGGCGCGGGCGCGGCGCTGTGCTCGGTCGCGCTGGCGTTTCGCCCGATCCGGCGCCATGTGGGCGCCTGGATGTTCGGCGGGGTGGCGGTATTCGGGCTGGCAACGGTGGTGCTGGGCCTCACCCGCGACTTCGGCATCGCCCTGGCCTGCCTGGCCTTGCTGGGCGCGGGCGACATGGTCAGCGTGTATGTGCGCCACCTGCTGGTGCAATTCGAGACGCCCGACGAGATCCGCGGCCGGGTCAGCGCAGTGAACGCGGTGTTCATCGGCGCTTCCAACGAGCTGGGCGAATTCGAATCGGGCATCACGGCCGGCTGGTTCGGGCTGGTGCGCGCGATCCTGCTGGGCGGCGCGGCCACGCTCGCCGTGACGGGCATCTGGGCCCTGTTATTTCCGGTACTATCGCGCATGGACCGGTTCCCGCACCATGAGCAGGAGCATGGCCGCAGCGGCTGACGAGCCAGCAATGACGCGCCAGCAATGACGGGCCAGCAAATACTTGCCTCCGCGGAGCGCACTTATCGGCGCTTCGATGGTCTCAGAAAGATTCATTCCGTAAAGGAGCAACTTGATGAGTACCTCTACCTCCTCGGCAGCAACACCTGCCGACTACGACGTGGCCCCCATCATGGGCGGCTTGTATGGCGACGGCATCATTGCCTGCAAGGGCGCCTTCTCGCGCGAGTGGGTGCGCCAGCTCGGCGAGGACATCGCCGTGCTGTTCGATGAAGCGCGCCGGCAGCCCGGCGGCGCCCTCGAGCGCGGCCCCAACCGCTTCTATGTCGAGATCCATCCCGAGCGCCTGCGCGGCTTCGTCGACATCATCACCCATCCGTGGGTGGTGGCGGTGTGCCGCACGGTGCTGGGCCCGGACTACAAGATCGTCGAAGCCGGCTTCGACGTTCCCGGGCCGGGCGCCATGAACCAGCCCTGGCACCGCGACTTCCCGTCCCCGCCGGAAACCCTGGTGGGCCGGCGCCTGAATTCCTTGGCCTTCAACATCACCACCGTGGACGTCACCGACGAGCTGGGCCCGCTGGAAGTGGCGCACGGCACCCAATGGGACGACCTCACCGGCGGCGACCCGATGTTTCCCAGCAAGGACCTGAACCCGCGCTTTGAGGCGCGGCGCCACCGCAAGTATCCGCAAGCCGGCGACATCTCGGCCCGTTCGGCGCTGACGATTCACCGCGGCACGGCGAATGTGTCGGAGCGCTCGCGCCCCGTGTTCGTGCTGGGCGTGGATGCGCCGGACGGACGCAATGCCGCGAAGCACGACCTGCAGCTGACCCGCCCGTACTGGGACCAGCTGCCCGAGGAAGTGCGCCGTCACATCAATTGCCGCGTGGTCGACAAGCTCGAGCCGATCTACCAGGCCCACACCATCGACGGCCTGCTGATGGGCGTGCCGGCCTGACAGTCGCGGGAACCCGGCGGCAGTCCCCTTGTCAAAGGAGTGAGCGCCGACGCATACTCTTGACGAGGGGAATTTTTTGTCAAAGGTGTACTATTTACCCATGCATCGATAAACCGGTCGATCGCAGTGCGCACTGCGCAGGTCGGCTGGTTCGTGCCCATCCACGAACAACACGGGAGTGAACCTATGCAAATCAACATCAATACCGACAAGACCATCGAACGAAGCCAGGGCCTGGACGAACACGTCGAGACCACCGCGCTGTCGGCCATCGGGCGTTTCCGCGACCAGATTACCCGTGTCGACGTCCACCTGTCCGACGACCTCAGCCAGAAGTCCGTAGACGGCGCCAACCGCTGCATGATGGAAGCGCGCGTGACGGGCTACCAGTCCATCGCCGTGACCGCCCATGGCGCCTCGCTGCACCAGGCCATCGGCGCCGCCGCCGAAAAACTCAAGCGTGCCATCGACAGCGCGCTCGGCCGCCTGCACGACAAGAAGCTGCATGCCAAGCCGGAACTGGTGGACGAGATTGACAGCGAAGTCGGCAACGAGATCAGCAAATAAGCAGTGACCGCTCGGCGTCCAGCCACCAATAGTCAATATCCAGCAGTTCGCAGTCCGGCCCATCGGCCGGCTGACCGCAGGCCGCACGGCCTGCCCCTTCCCCCGCGCGGGCGCCCCCGTGCCCATCCGTGCATCTGCATGTAAAAAAGTTTAGCCAACGCGTTGCGCGCGCCGGAAGGCTGATATCATGTATTGCTATTAAGAATTTAACCACTCGTCACCAGGAAACTCCGTGGAACACATCGGCAGCTTTGCCACGTCCGGTTACACGCTGCGCGATGTGCAGCTGTTCAGCGATGCCGAGCCCCGGCTGGCGCCGCTGCTGGCCGGCTGTCCGGTGGTGCGCCTGGCCGCCGGCGAGGCGATCGAGGACACCGCCCGCGCCTGCCTGTATATCGTCCTGCGCGGGGCGCTGGACGTGGCGATGGGCGACGATTTCGTTGGCACCGCCCTGCCCGGCGAGAGCGCCGGCGAACAATCCGTGCTGGACGAGGACAGCAAGCGCAGCCGCATGAGCGCGCGCGGTCCGACCGAACTGCTGGTCATCGACGGCGAACTGGTGTGGCAGCTGATCGACCAGTCCAACACCCTGGCGCGCAACCTGCTGCGGCTGCTGTCCTTCCGCATCCGCGCCGCCAACGCGCAGCTGCGCCGCAACCACAAGCTGGGCGAGTTCTACCGCCAGCTGTCCATGAACGATGGCTTGACCGGGCTGTACAACCGCGCCTGGCTGAGTGACATGCTGCCCAAGCTGGTGGCCTCGGCCCAGCGCAACGGCACCCCGCTGGCGCTGGTCATGATCGACCTGGACCATTTCAAGCGCTTCAATGACACCCACGGCCATCTGGCCGGCGACGATGCCCTGCGCGCCGCCGCCGCGGTGATCAGCGCCGCCTTGCGCCCGGCCGACTTTGCCGTCCGCTATGGGGGCGAAGAAATGATGGTGCTGTTGCCGGACACCCCGCAGGACCTGGCGCTGCGGGTGGCCGAGCGGTTGTGCAGCCGCATGCGCGGCGCCAGCGTGCTGCGCGATGCACAGCTGCCGCTGCCGCACGTACGCGCCTCCCTGGGCGTGGCCGTGCTGACCGAAGGCATGAACGACAGCGCCCTCATCGCCGCTGCCGATGCGGCCCTGTATCGCGCCAAGGAAGCCGGACGCGACCGCGTATCGCTCTGAGGTTTTTTGGCCCGCCTCCGGGGCCACCTGTGTACCATAGCGGCCATTGCAACTGTCCCTTCCGTTCCCACATCGGTCCCATGAGCACGCACACCTTTCTTTGGCACGACTACGAAACCTTTGGCGCCCAGCCGCGCCGCGACCGTCCCGCCCAGTTCGCGGCCGTGCGCACCGATGCCGACCTAAACGAAATCGGCGAACCGCTGATGCTGTACTGCCAGCCGGCGCCCGATTACCTGCCCGATCCGCAATCTTGCCTGATCACCGGCATCACCCCGCAGCAGTGCCTGGAGCGGGGCGTGCCCGAGCACCAGTTCGCCAAAGCCGTGGAAGCGGCGTTCAGCCAGCCCGGCACCATTGGCGTGGGCTACAACACCATCCGTTTCGATGACGAGGTCACGCGCTTTCTGTTCTGGCGGAACCTGATCGATCCGTACGCGCGCGAATGGCAGAACAATTGCGGCCGCTGGGACCTCCTCGACGTGGTACGCATGACCTATGCGTTGCGGCCGGACGGCATCGAATGGCCCGTGCGCGAGGACGGCAAGCCCAGCTTCCGGCTGGAAGACCTGGCGCGCGCCAACGGCCTGCTGCACGAGGCGGCCCACGATGCGCTGTCGGACGTGCGCGCCACCATTGCACTGGCGCGCCTGATCCGCGCCCGGCAGCCGCGCCTGTTCGATTTCTGCCTCGGCCTGCACAAGAAAGACAAGGTCGCGGCGGAAATGGGCTTGCACCTGGAACCGCTCGCACGCCAGCCTTTCCTGCACGTGTCCGGCATGTTCCCGGCCGAGCGCGGCTGCCTGGCGCTGGTGTGGCCGCTGGCCACCCACCCCACCAACAAGAATGAAGTGCTGGTGTGGGATTGCCACCACCATCCGGGCGAACTGTTCGAACTGGACGTGGAGACGATTCGCCTGCGCATGTTCACGCGCAGCGCCGACTTGCCGGAAGGCGTGACCCGGCTGCCGATCAAGAGCATCCACGTGAACAAATCGCCGATGCTGGTGTCGAACCTGAAAACCCTGTCGGCCGCGATGGCCGAGCGCTGGGGCATCGACGTGCAGCGCGCGCTGGCGCACGCGGCCATCGCCGCGCAGGGACCCGACATGCGCCACATCTGGGAAGCCGTCTACCAGCGCAGCATCAGCACGGAGGACATCGACGTCGACGAAGACTTGTATGGCGGTTTTGTCGGCAACAACGACAAGCGCAAACTGGAATCGCTACGGGGCGAGTCGCCCGAACGGCTGGCCCAGGCCCGCCCGTCCTTCGAGGACGAGCGCCTGAACGAGCTGCTGTTCCGCTATCGCGCCCGCAATTTCCCCGGCACCCTGTCCGAGGAGGATGCGCAGCGCTGGGAAGAGCACCGCGCGGCGCGCCTGTTCGAAGGCGCCGGTGGCGCGCGCACCATCGATGACCTGCTCGAGCAGATCGATCGCCTGGCGGAAACCGCGGACGAGCGCGCGCAGGAGATCCTGGGCGCACTGTACGAGTACGCCGAGCAGATCGCCCCGAATCAGTATTGAAGCGCAGTATTGAAGCGCAGTATTGAAGCGGGGAGTCCGGCGGCTAGGCGCGCACGCCGTTGATCTCGTCGCGCGTCTGCAGCGCCACCCGGCGCGCCGCCGCGATGGCGTTCTCGTCGCCTTCCGGCGTCGCGTACAGGATGGCGCGGGAGGAATTGATCATCATGCCGGTGCCGTTCGCCGTGCGTCCCGCCTTGACGGTGGCGGCCACATCGCCACCCTGGGCGCCGATGCCCGGCACCAGCAGGGGCATGTCGCCAACGATGGCGCGCACCTGGGCCAGTTCTTCCGGGAAGGTGGCGCCCACCACCAGGGCGCACTGCCCGTTGGCATTCCACTTCTCGGCCACCAGGCGGGCCACGTGCTGGTACAGCGGGCGCCCGCCCACGTCCATAAATTGCAGGTCAGAACCCCCGGCATTCGAGGTACGGCACAGCACGATCACGCCGCGCTCGCTCCATTCCATATATGGCTCGATCGAGTCCGAGCCCATGTACGGATTGACGGTGACGGCGTCGGCGCCATAGCGCTCGAACGCTTCACGCGCGTATTGCTTGGCGGTGGCGCCAATGTCTCCGCGCTTGGCGTCGAGGATCAGCGGAATGTGCGGGTAGTTCACGCGCAGGTAGGCGCAGATCTGTTCGAGCTGGCGCTCGGCGCCCAGGGCGGCGAAATAGGCGATCTGCGGCTTGAAGGCGCAGGCCAGGTCGGCCGTGGCATCGATGATGTCCTTGCAGAAGGCAAAGATCGCGTCCGGCTTGAGCTTGTACGCATCTGGGAAGCGCGCCAGATCGGGATCGAGGCCCACGCACAGCAAGGAATTGTTGGTGGTCCAGGCAGCAGAGAGCTTGTCGATAAATGTCACGGCGGGATCTCGGGTCGGTTGCAAACCCGGCATTGTACCGCAGCCGGGCCGGCGGCCCGGGCTGGCCACCCACACCCATTCGCGTGGGCGTCATTTGAGCAATTCAGGTATATTTTTATTCATTCGACAACGCTTTCAACCACTTTCATTGGATCAGATCATGACGCTTACCGGATTTTCGGCTTTCCCGCGCCTGTTGCTGGCCCTGGCCCTGGCGACCATCCTGTCGGGCTGCGGCTACAACCAGTTCCAGGAAAAAGACGAAGCCACCAAGGCGGCCTGGAGCGAGGTAGTGAACCAGTACCAGCGCCGCGCCGACCTGATTCCCAACCTGGTCAATACGGTCAAGGGCTATGCCACCCACGAGCGCGAGACGCTGGAGGCGGTGACGCGCGCCCGCGCGGCCGCCACCAGTTTCCAGATCACGCCGGAAGTGCTGAACAACCCGGAAGCCTTCCAGAAATTCCAGCAGGTGCAGGGTGAACTGTCGGGTGCGCTGTCGCGCCTGATGGCCGTGTCCGAGAAATATCCGGATCTCAAAGCCGATACCAGCTTCCGCGATTTGCAATCGCAGTTGGAAGGCACGGAAAACCGTATCACCGTGGCGCGCCAGCGTTACATCGCCTCGGTCCAGGACTACAACGTCACGGTACGCAAGTTCCCCACCAACCTGACGGCAATGATGTTCGGCTACACCGCCAAGCCTTCGTTCACGGTGGAAAACGAGAAAGCCATTTCCACGGCGCCGACGGTGAACTTCGGCAAATGATGAGCCAACGACAGGCGGACCAGGGACAGTCGCTCCGATGAAATCCTTCCGTGTCCTGTGGGCGCTGCTGCTGGCCCTGGCCATGGTGGCGCAGGCGCACGCCCAGTTTGTCGCGGTGTCGCCCCTGACGGGTCACGTCACCGACCAGGCCGGGATGCTGGCCCCGGATGAACGCAGCCGGCTGGAAGCGCAACTGACGGCCTACGAGGCCAAGACCGGCAGCCAGATTGCCGTCCTGCTGGTCAACAGCACCGAGCCGGAAGCCATCGAGCAGTACAGCATCCGCGTGGTGGACGCCTGGAAGCTGGGTCGCAAGGGCGTCGATGACGGCGTCCTGCTGCTGGTGGCCAGGAACAATCCGTCCGCGCTGCGGCGCTTGCGCATCGAGGCCGGGCGGGGCGTACAGGGCGTGCTGACGGACGCCAAGTCCAAGCAAATCCTGCAGGATGTGATCGCGCCGTATTTTCGCCAGAACCAGTTTTATGCGGGCCTCTCGGCCGGGGTGGGCGCCATCGCCAACCTCCTGAACGCCGAACAATTTCCCGCACCGCCGCAAGCGGCCCAGCCGCCCCGGCACGAGCAGGACGGCGGCGGTATTCCCCTGCCACTGCTGTTGTTCGGCGTCTTTGTTCTCGCCAGCATTTTCCGTCCGCGCCGTCGTTCGCGCCTGGCGCGCGGCGGCTGGGGCAGCGGCGCCACTGGCTTCATCCTGGGCAGTGCCTTGGGTGGCCTGGGGCGCGGTGGCGGCGGCTTCGGTGGCGGTGGCGGCGGCTTTGGTGGTGGTGGCGGCGGCTTTGGCGGCGGAGGCGGCAGCTTTGACGGCGGCGGCGCGTCGGGAGACTGGTAGATGACTGCGAGCACAAGCACAAGCGAGAGCACAAGCGCGCGCACCGGCGCGCCCAGCCTGGGCCAGCGCATGGCGCGCGCCTGGCGCCACTGGCTGCGCAGCAGCAGCGCCGGACGCCAGGCCTTTCCAGACGACAGCCTGCGCGCCATCGGGGCGGCCATCACGGCCGGCGAACAAACCCACCGGGGCGAACTGCGCCTGATCGTGGAAAACGCCATGCCATCGGACGCCATCTGGGCCGGGCTGGACAATCGCCAGCGCGCCCTTGCCTTGTTTGCCGAACATGGCGTGTGGGATACCGAGGAAAACTGCGGCGTCCTCATCTACATCAACCTGGCCGACCGCAAGGTCGACATCGTGGCGGACCGCGCCATCAGCCGCCGCATCGACGCTGCCACCTGGAAGGCCATCTGCGACACCATGACGGGCGGTTTTGCGCGTGGCGAGTTCCACGCCAGCACACTGGCCGCCATCGAACAGGTCAACACCCTGCTGCGCCAGCATTTTCCGGCGAATGGCGCACGCGGCAACGAACTGCCCGACCAGCCGATCGTCCTATGACCAGCCGCTCACTTGCCCAACAGGTTGCCATCGTGACGGGCGCCACCCAGGGCATCGGCCTGGCCTGCGCGCGCCGCCTGCTGGCCGACGGCGCGCGCGTCATGCTGATGGACATCAATCCTGACAGTGCCGATGTCGCGGCCGCGCTCGGCCCGGATGCCGCCAGCTTCGTGGCCGACGTCGGGCAGAAGGCCGACGTGGACGCGATGATCGCCGCCACGCTGGCACGCTTCGGACGTATCGATATCCTGGTCAACAATGCCGGCGTGACCCATGCCGCCGATTTCCTCGACCTGGGCGAGGATGATTTCGACCGAGTCATCCGCACCAATCTGAAGTCGATGTTCCTGTGCGGCCAGGCGGCGGCGCGCCAGATGGTACGGCAACAGCGCGGCTGCATCATCAATATGTCCAGCGTGAATTCCCAGCTGGCCATCCCGAACCAGGTCCCGTATGTGGTCTCGAAAGGCGGCATCAACCAGCTGACCCGGGTGATGGCGCTGAGCCTGGCGCCGCACGGCATCCGCGTCAATGGCATCGCGCCCGGCACGATCCTCACTGACTTGGCGCGCCAAGCCGTGCTGGGCAGCCCGGAAGCGCGCCATACCATCCTGTCGCGTACGCCCCTGGGCCGCTGCGGCGAGCCCGAGGAAGTGGCTTCCGTGGCCGCGTTTCTCGCCAGCAGCGACGCGTCCTACATGACCGGCGAGACCCTGTTTGTCGATGGCGGACGGATGGCGCTCAACTACACTGTCCCGGTCAAGGAATGAGCAGCAGCAAGACTCCCGATCATTGTTCCCGCATCGGCCCATCCGCGTGTTCCGCCGCGCCCTCTTCAACCGGTCTGCATCCACGTCACGCCCACCCGCACGCCAACACACTGGCGCTCGAGGAACAGTTCTGCTTTGCCCTGTATTCGGCATCGCACGCCATGACCAAGACCTACAAACCGATGCTGGAGCGCCTCGGCCTGACCTATCCGCAATACCTGGTGATGCTGGTGCTGTGGGAACAGGATGGCGTGCTGGTCAAGGATATCGGAGCCCGCCTGTATCTCGATTCCGGCACCCTGACGCCCCTGCTCAAGCGGCTCGAAGGGTCGGGCCTGCTGACGCGCACGCGCGACCCGCAGGACGAACGCCAGGTGCGCATTGAATTGACGGGCGCAGGACGCGCGCTGCGCGAGCGTGCCGAACAGATCCCTACCCAGCTGCTGTGCATCAGCGGCCAGCCGGCCGAACGGCTGGGACGCCTGCGCAGCGAACTGGCCGCCGTTCGTAACGACCTCTTCAATGCTCTGGACGGCGCGTAGCCTTGCTCCTGGACAGGCGCTGTATTGTCGAGTTATCCATTTCCTGTATGTCGGGTATCGAAACTCGCAATTAGACATATAAACAAGCAGCCGGCATAATTTCACCTGTCTCCACTATTCTCCTCCAAAGAAAATAGTTTTAAGCCCGCTCGATAGCGGGCTTTTTTTTGGTTCTTCGCGGGGAATGGGGTAAGGCGGGGTTGACGAACTAAGCAGGGAGTGGTGGCGGAAGTTTGAAGTTGGTAGATTGATAGTCGCCAAACAAGTCAATCTTTCAAACCACCGCCATGCTCAATGCTATGTCGTCTGTCCCATTTTGGGAAGGCCATGTTGTCGACTCCGTCCAAGAACAAGAGGACGGTTCCCTGTTAGTCATCCTCGCTGAATGCCCCGAGAGCGATGCCCGTTGCGGCGCATGCCTCCAGCCATGTGCTCTGGTTCACGAGCGACGGCGGCGACGAGTTCGTGATCGTGACTGCTTGGATAGGCGGGTCTGGCTTGATGTGCCGATCCGCCGTCTGGATTGCCATCATTGCGATGCACGTGTTGCCGAACATATCGGCTGGCTCGACCGGCGTTCCCG
>JBKHWY010000062.1:0-13974 GCA_046566285.1 Gammaproteobacteria bacterium
ATAGGCCGAAAAACACTCGCAAATGGCTCGCCGGGTTTCTGAAGTGTATGACCCATCGAAATACAGCGTTCCCCGTACAGCGAAAGCGGCACCGATGTAATTCTGCGGTCCACCCTTCATCAGCATGGCTCCGGGCAGAAACAGGGCGTCCGGATTGGCACGAAGAAGCGCAGCAGTGTCAAAATTCTTTTCCATGAAGCGACCTTAATATGCCGGAGACGGGAGCGGCGACCCGAACGGGTCTCGTGGGATTCTTCCTCGGCCCAGCAGAAACAGTATGGTTTTGCCAGCTTGCGCCAGCTTTTCGATCAACTCAACCGGAATCTTTGGTGGGTCGGGGTCCGGTTTTGCGCAGTCGCACATCGACGGCTCGAGTTTGGCTAATTTGGTAGGGGATCCGGCGATATCCTCATAGGCAAGTCGTTGTTCAGCCGATAGCTCATCAGGAGGGAACTTCATCTCCACAATTTGCTTGATGTTGTCCTGTGTTGGGGGTTTGTTCGGATCGTGGACGATAACAACGTCCGGTCTGCGAATCTGCCCGGTCCCCTTTTTGAATCCTTTCATGTACTTCTCAATGTATCCTGGCAGCCAATCATGCCGCTTCGTTGGGTCGGCACCATCCATGATCGGGCTTGGCGGATCCGTCCGCATATTGTAGTTTACCTCTTGCTTATAATTGCTTCGGCCGCCCACCGAGCGCATCGTCGCGTCATAGTTCTTGAGTGTCGTTGCTACACAATTTTGCTTGAGGCGTCGTCCGTCCGACCCAATGGTCGGGTTTTTATCGCACGTGCACATCGCCTTGCACAGTATTTTTTTATCGAGGGGATCGATTTTGGGCTGGCTGATCCTCACTACCGTGGTTTCGCCAGCAGTGGTCATTCCGCCTCGCGCCAGGGAGGGTTTGGATGTCGGTGTTGGAGGAGCGCCCAAAATTATGCTTTCTCATCGAAAGTAAATTCGAGCGCATGCGCCTGGTCGCGTTCGAGCCATTGCGTGTAGCCCTGCTCGTCGGTTGATGCTTCAGCAAGATTGTCTCCGCTGATGCCAAACCAGACCTTTCGACCCGTAATTGGGGAGCCAGTTTCGTCATCGATTAGTCTGAACCGGCCTCTAAAGTGAATTCCATCATTTGTGCTCGATTCCTCGTATGTAGCGGCGAGACCCGCGCCGACAGCGCCGTAGCGCGGACCGGGTTCATCTAACGTTGTGTCGCTCGCTACACTACTGGCAGCGCCAGGTCCGGGATTGGTCAGTGTCGTCATCTGCCCAGCAATGATCGTCGCTCCACAAGCGGTCTTGCAGCCGTGGAACGCAACAGCGGCGCCATCGATAATTGTCGACTGGTCGCCCTCTGCAATTGGAAAAACGCCTTTGCACTTGGGGCAGGCCACCATGTCACCAATGCGCGCGATGGGTTTGCCCTCGCAATCTGAAAACGGCGAACCCTGGAGTACGGTGCCCCCATGAGATGTCTTGTCACCTGCCACAATGAAAGGTTGCATGGAGTTTCCTATTCGTTAATGTTTCCAAATATTGAATCCATTATCTGGCTGCGTCAATGCAGTTTGTATTGGTTCGGCGAAAGCGGGAATGGAGTTTTGTGGTGGGCAGAGTGGTCAAAATTGACGGTCTATAAGCAAGGGGAGGTCCGATACGCTACCATGGCGTTCCTCCCACCTGTTTTTTCTGTCAGTCAGCTATGTTTCCCACTTTGCGCGAAGATATCCGGAGCATCATCGAACGCGACCCGGCCGCCCGTAACGCCTGGGAAGTGGTGACCTGTTATCCGGGCTTTCAGGCGATCATGATGCATCGCTGGGCGCACGCCTGCTGGATCAACAACTTCAAGTGGATCGGGCGCTTCATTTCCTACATCGCGCGCATCCTGACCGGCATCGAGATCCACCCCGGCGCCACCATCGGCCGGCGCGTGTTCATCGACCATGGCTTCGGCGTGGTGATCGGCGAGGCCGCCGAGGTGGGCGACGACTGCACCATCTACCAGGGCGTGACCCTGGGCGGCACTTCGCTGGGCAGCGGCACCAAGCGCCACCCGACCCTGGAGCGCGGCGCCATCATCGGCGCCGGCGCGAAAGTGCTGGGCGCGTTCACGGTGGGCGAGTACGCCAAGGTGGGCTCGAACGCGGTGGTCATCAAGCCGGTTCCGGCCGGCGCCACGGCGGTGGGCAACCCGGCCCACATCGTGCAGAAGGACATGTCCTCGCGCAGCGCCACGCTGTTCTCGGCCTATGGCGTGAGCCCGAACGGGGAAGACCCGCTGTCGAAAGCCCTGCAGGGCCTGATCAACCACGCGGCCCGCCAGGACGAGCAGATCGAGCGCCTGACGGCCACCCTGAAGGCCGCCGGCATCGCCTGCCCGCGCATGCCCGAATGTGATAAATTGGATTCAGCCGAACTGAACAAACTGGTTGAATAAGGACCCCCTGCATGAGCATTGAAGCATCCGGCGGCATCGACGCCGCCGATCTGCTGGACCCGTTCGAGATCCGCGTGCTGGCCGTGCTGGCCGAAAAGGAAGCGCTCACGCCGGACAACTATCCGCTGTCCCTGAACGCGCTGACCAACGGCTGCAACCAGCTGTCCAGCCGCGATCCCGTCATGCAGCTGTCGGATGAGACGGTGATGGAGGTGCTGCAGCGCCTCATGCAGCGCAAACTGGTGGCCGGCATCACCCAGGCCGGCGCGCGCGTGACCAAGTACGAGCACCGCATGCGCATCAAGTGGTCGCTCGAGCAGGACAAGCTGGCCGTGCTCACCATCCTGATGCTGCGCGGCGTGCAGACCGCCGGGGAAATCCGCAGCCGCAGCGGGCGCCTGCATGACTTCAAGTCGGTGGCCGAGGTGGAGAGCTGCCTGCAATTTTTGATCGATAAATATCCGCCCATCGTGGCCAAGCTGGCGCTGGCGCCCGGCACCAAGGAGCCGCGCTACGGCCAGCTGCTGGCGGGTGAGGCCGCGCTGGCGCAGCAGGAGTCGGCGTTCGGCAGCGTGGCCGCGCCATCGTCCGGCGGGCGGGTGGCGCAGCTGGAGCAGGAAGTGGCCGCGCTGCGTTCCGAGGTCGATGCGCTGAAGGCCCAGTTCGAGGCCTTCAGGCAGCAGTTCGAATAGTCCTCCGACACGCTTCGTTTTCGACCTTAGTTCTCATCCCTCCAGCGGCGCAGGCGGATCGCGGCGACAATCATCGCCACCCCGGCCGCCACGCCCACCCACATGTAGGGCGACAGCAGGGTCTTGTACGACTCCACCAGCAGGGTCGGCATGTCGACCATGCGTTCATGGCCGACATGGGCCAGCACCGAGGCGGTGTCGTCAAGCGCCAGCCAGGTGCCCGGCACCAGGCCCGCCAGGCCGCGCAGCACGATATTCTCCATGTACCACTTCGGATCGATGCCCACGCCGGTCAGGAAGTGCGTCCACTTGAGCACCGCGCCGATCATCAGCGGCACGCCCACCGCCCACAGGAACACCTTCGAGCGCGCCCAGCTCGACACCATCAGCAGGTAGCCCACCGTCGGCAGCGCCCACAGCACGTAGACGGGCAGCAGGGCCACCAGCTCGAACGGCGTCAGGTACAGGCCCGGGTTGGTGAGCACCAGGCCAAACACGTTGACGCCCTTGAACAGCATGACGGTGGCGCCAATCAACAGGAGCGCCAGGCTGGTGACGATGGCCACCGCCAAGGTGAGCAGCGGCGCCAGGCACAGCACGGTGGCCAGCTTGGACAGCACCGTGTCGCGGTCCGACAGCGGCAGCGACTTCCAGAACAGGATGCTGCGGTCGCGCCGCTCTTCGTACAGGGCGCCCAGGCAGTAGAAGAACGACACCACCGAGAGCATCATGAAGAGCGGCGTGGCGGTGGCCAGGTAGCCGCTGGACAGGGCGCGCACGAAGGCGTCGCGCTTGTGGGGAGGCAGGCTCTGGAGCATGGTCGCCAGATCGACCTGCTGGCCATCGACCCACATGCCGGCCTGGGCGACGTGGCCGCTGGCGACGGCCCAGATGGCGGTGGCCAGGATGAACAGCACCATGACGCCGCCGGCAATGGCCGGGGCCCAGAACAGCGAGCCGCGGTGTTCCCAGAATTCGCGGCGGATCAGCCATTTCATCGTATTCATGCGTAGCTTCCTTTCATGGTCGCGACGAACAGGTCGGCGACGCTGGGGTTGCGGGTTTCGCCGAGAGCGGCCAGCTGCTGGCGCGAGGCGCCGCCGGGACCGGCGTCGAACAGCATCACCGCCTTGCCGAACACGGTGCGCGTATCGATCGGCTGCAGCGCGTTGGCGGCATTGACCTTGTCCTGCGGGACCATCACTTCGGTATAGCGTTCGCCCACTTCGTCCATCGATGCCGACAGCACGATGCGCCCGTCGCGGATGAACATCAGGTCGGTGAGAATGTGCTCGATCTCCTCGACCTGGTGGGTGGTGATGACGATGGTCTTGTGCTCGTCAAAATAGTCTTCCAGCAGGTTCTGGTAGAACTGCTTGCGGTACATGATGTCCAGGCCCAGCGTGGGCTCGTCCAGCACCAACAGCTTGGCATCGATGGCCATGATCAGCGCCAGGTGCAGCTGCACCACCATCCCCTTGGACATGGCCTTGACCTTCATCGACGGCTCCAGCTTGGTGCGCGCCAGGTAGCTCTCCGCCTTGGCGCGGTTGAAGCGCGGATGCACGCCGGCGACGAAATCGAGCGCCTCCGACACCCGCAGCCACTTGGGCAGGATCGCCACGTCGGCGATGAAGCACACGTCCTGCATCAGCGCGTCGCGTTGGGTGCGCGGGTCGAACCCCAGCACGGCCAGTTCGCCATCGAAGGGGATCAGGCCCAGCGCGGCTTTCAGCGTGGTGGTCTTGCCCGAGCCGTTGGGGCCGATCAGGCCGACGATGCGCCCGGGCGGGACTTCGAAGCTGATGCCGTCCACCGCCACGCGCTTGCCATAGCGCTTGGTCAGGTTGCGAGCCGAGAGCACGGCATTCATGCCTCACCTCCGGACTGCGCGCGGCGCAGCAGCTGGTCCAGGTCCAGCCCCAGGCGGCGGATGCGTTCCAGCATGGCCGGCCATTCTTCGCGCAAGAAGCGTTCGCGTTCGCTGGCGAGCAGTTTTTCGCTCGCGCCTTCGGTCACATACATGCCAATTCCCCTTCTTTTTTCAACCAGGTTGTCGTCGACGAGTTCTTGATAGGCGCGCGATACGGTGATCGGATTGAGCTGGTATTCCGCCGCGATCTGGCGTACCGAGGGCAGGGCGTCGCCCGCCTTCAGGACGCCGTCGAGCATCATGCCGATGACGCGGTCCTTCAGTTGCAGATAAATCGGTGTGGTGTCGTTCCAGCCGGGGGTCATGACTTCGCCTCCGCTGGTCCGGGTCGCTCTCGCATACAGCCTCCTGTGTAGTGAGCTATTGAGGTGGTGTTGTAGTGAACTATAACACCATGGCGCAAAACATCAACGGGTTTTTGATATGCATGCAACAAGGGGAAGGCGGGACTTAGAGGACCTTGCCGTCCAGGTCGTGGCGGACGATGCTGCCGTCGGCTTCGATGGCGATCCAGCCGCCGCGTGGCGGTTCGGCTTGCGGTTCCCAGTCCGGCAGCACGTAGCGGCGCCGTGGCCCATCCTGGTGCAGGGCGGGGCGGTGGGTATGGCCGTGGATGATGATGTCGGCGCCGGTGGCCTCGTGCAGGGCGGCGATGGCGGCGGGCGCCACGTCCATGATCTCGTACGATTTTTCCGCTTGCGCGGCCTTGCTGCCTTCGCGCATGCCGGCGATGATGGCCTTGCGCTGGGCCAGCGGCATGCCGAGGAACTGGGCCTGCCAGGCCGGCTCGCGCACCTGCTGGCGGAACGCCATGTACTTCACATCATCCGTGCACTGGGCGTCGCCATGCACGATGGCGATGCGCTGCCCGCCGATGACGGCCACGTGCGGGTCCGGCAGCAGCGTCAAGCCGGCCGCTTCGGCGAACGCCGGGCCGACCAGGAAATCGCGGTTGCCGCCCACCCAGTAGACCGCCACGCCGCTGTCGGCCACCGCGCGGATGGCGCGCACCACGTCCTGGTGAAACGGCGAATCGAGGTCGTCGTCGCCGGCCCAATACTCGAACAGGTCGCCCAGCAGGTAGAGTTCGCGCGCAGCCAGCGCGCGCTCCTGCAGGAAGGCGAAGAAGGCCGAGACCGTGCCCGGATGCAGCGGCTGCAGATGCAAGTCCGAAATGAAGAGGGCGAGCGTGCGGGCGGGCAGGGTCATGCGGGTCCTGGTTCGTTCCTGAATGCCGTCTTAGATGACTTCGACTTTTTCAATGATGACCGGATCGACCGGGACGTCGGCGAACATGCCGCTGCGGGTGGTGCGCACCTTGCGGATCTGGTCGACGACATCGGTGCCGTCGGTGACCTTGCCGAACACGGCATAGCCCCAGCCGTCCTGGCCGGGATAGTCGAGGAAGCTGTTGTTCTTCACGTTGATGAAGAATTGCGCCGAGGCCGAGTGCGGGTCCGAGGTGCGCGCCATGGCCACCGGGTAGATGTCGTTCTTCAGGCCGTTCTTGGCTTCGTTCTCCACGGTCTGGTCGGTGGGCTTCTGCTTCATGCCCGGCTCGAAGCCACCGCCCTGGATCATGAAGTCGCCGATCACGCGGTGGAAGATCGTGTTGTTGTAGTGGCCCTTGTTCACGTAATACAGGAAGTTCTCGACGGTCTTCGGCGCCTTGTCGGCGTCCAGTTCGACGGTGATGTTGCCCATGTTGGTGGTGATGAGTACGGCCATGATGAGTCCTTTTTGTCAGTGTTGGGGAGGCGTATCGCGGTGCGGTATTGTACCGGCTGCAGGTAGCCTGCGTTATTTTTTGACCACGGTCGCCGAGGTGATCACGATGGGCACCACCGGCACGTTCTTCTGGCCTTTGATGTCGTCCACGACCACGCCCTTGATCTTGTCGACCACGTCCTGGCCGGCGATGACCTTGCCGAACACGGCGTAGCCGCCGCCCATGTTGGGGTAGTCCAGCCCGGCGTTGTTGGCCACGTTGATGAAGAACTGGCTGGTGGCGGTGTTGGGTGCGGCTTCGCGCGCCATCGCGACCGTGTAGGGCGCGTTGGACAGGCCGTTGCTGGCTTCGTTCTTGATGGGTGGACGGGTTGGCTTCGACACCAGCTTGGCGTCCATGCCGCCGCCCTGGATCATGAAGCCGTCGATGACGCGGTGGAAGATCGTCCCTTTGTAGAAACCCGACTTCACGTACTGCAGGAAGTTAGCTACTGTCTTGGGGGCCTTCTCCTGATCGAGTTCAAGCACGATCTCGCCCATGGTCGTTTTAATGGACACCTGCGGCCCGCTGGCGGCAGGGGTTTCCGGCACCGGTGGGGCGTCGGCCAAGGCCGCGCCGGCGAGCGATGCGCCCAGCAGCAGGACGGCCAAACGGCGGGTCATGGGCGCACGGAACTTGAACAAATGCTGCATGTGGACTCCCGAGAGATCGATGCGGTGATTGTGAAGGTGTGGCAGGCCTGTCAAGCCTGTCCCGCAAAAATAAACCTGGGCCGGGCGCGGCCGTTCCCGTTTTTATCAATGCTATACTTGGCCCAGAACGTCCCATTCTATCAAAGAAGAACAACACAGAGGGTACCGACGATCTCATGCATTGCCCGCCCAATCGGCGCGCGCCTGCCGGGCGCTCCGCGCTTGCGCGGCGTCGCTTGCGGGACGTCGCTTGCGGGACGAATTGCTGGTTCGCGCACCCCTGTATAAACCGCTTGAATCCAATGAGCCAACTGAAGATTTACAACACGCTTGCGCGTGACAAGCAGACCTTTGTCCCTATCGTTCCAGGCAAGGTCGGCATGTACGTGTGCGGCATGACCATCTACGACTACTGCCACATCGGTCATGCGCGCATGATGATGGCATTCGACGTCGTCTACCGTTGGCTCAGGGCGTCCGGCTACGACGTCAACTATGTCCGTAACATCACCGACATCGATGACAAGATCATCAAGCGCGCCGTGGAGAACGGCGAGACGCTGTCGCAGCTGACCACGCGCTTCACGCAGTACATGGACGAGGACACGCGCGCGTTGGGCATCCTGCCGCCCACCCACGTGCCGCGCGCCACCGAATACGTGCCGCAGATGCTCGCGCTGATCGAGCAGCTGGAAGACAAGGGCCTGGCGTACAAGAGCGAGGATGGCGACGTCAACTACGCGGTACGCAACTTCCCCACCTACGGCAAGCTGTCCGGCAAGTCGCTGGACGATCTGCGCGCCGGCGAGCGCGTGGACGTGAACACCGGCAAGCGCGATCCGCTCGACTTCGTGCTCTGGAAGGCCTCCAAGGAATCCGAGCCGGAAGAAGTCAAGTGGGCCTCCAAGTGGGGCAGCGGACGGCCGGGCTGGCACATCGAATGCTCGGCCATGTCGTGCGCGCTTCTGGGCGAGCACTTCGACATCCACGGCGGTGGCGCGGACCTGCAATTTCCCCACCACGAAAACGAGATCGCCCAATCCGAAGGTGCGTTCGGTCATGTGACCGTTAACACCTGGATCCACAACGGCTTTGTCCGGGTCGACAACGAGAAGATGTCGAAGTCGCTCGGCAACTTCTTCACCATCCGCGACGTGCTCAAGAAGTATGACGCCGAGGTCATCCGCTTCTTCATCCTGCGCGCCCACTACCGCAGCCCGCTCAATTACTCGGACGCCCACCTGGACGACGCCAAGAGCGCGCTGACGCGCTTGTACACGGCGCTCTCCGGCATCGACCTCGGCACGGACGCCATCGAAGTGGACTGGAACGAAGCGCATGCCGTGCGCTTTCGCGAGGCCATGGACGACGACTTCAACACGCCGCTCGCGCTGGCCGCCGTGTTCGACCTGGTCACGGAGCTGAACAAATCGAAGTCCCCCGCGCAGGCACGCCAGCTCAAGGCCCTGGCTGGCGTCATTGGCTTGCTCGAGCGCGCGCCGCAGGACTTCCTGCAAGGCGCCGCTGGCGGCGAACAGTCGCCGGACGACATCGTGCGCCTGATCGACGCGCGCAGCGCGGCCAAGAAGGCGCGCAACTTCGCCGAGTCCGACAAGATCCGCGCCGACCTGCTGGCGGCCGGCATCGTGCTCGAAGATAAGCCCGACGGCACCACCAACTGGCGCCGCGCATGATGGCCTTGCAAAAGGATACCGCGGGCACGACCGCGCTGGTTCTCGAGGTGCCGTCGTACTGGGAGGAAGCCAAGGCTGAACTCATGAAGCGCGACCGCATCATGAAAAAGCTGATTCCCCAGTTTGGCGACCTGCACCTGGTCGGCAACAGCGACCCCTTCAAGACCCTGGCCCGCTCCATCGTCGGCCAGCAGGTCACGCCCAAGGCGGCGGAAGCCACCTGGGGCAAGCTGACGGCGGCCTGCCCGAAGCTGACCCCGGTGCAGGTGATCAAGGTGGGGGCCGAAGGCTTGTCCGCCTGTGGCCTGTCGAAGCGCAAGACCGAATACATCCTGGACCTGGCCGACCACTTCAAGGCCAAGCGCGTGCACGCCAGCCAGTGGGCCGAGATGGACGACGAGGCCGTGATCGCCGAACTGGTGCAGATTCGGGGCATCGGGCGCTGGACCGCCGAAATGTTCCTGATTTTCAACCTGCTGCGCCCCAACGTCCTGCCGCTGGACGACCCCGGCCTGATCCAGGGCATCAGCCAGAATTACTTCTCGGGCGAACCGGTCTCGCGCAGCGACGCGCGGGAAGTGTCGGCCAACTGGGAGCCCTGGCGCACGGTGGCGACCTGGTATCTTTGGCGGAGCCTGGACCCCGTTCAAGTAGAATAGGGCGCCGCACCGCGAAGAAGCGGTCGCCGCCCGCCTGCCCTGCCGATGCAGGGGGGGAGTATCCACGCGGCCGGGACAGCGCGTAGAATAGCGCCTGACCGAGGCCGGCAGCGGGTGAGCGCGGGCAGAAACAACACCGGAGGTAGAATGATTAAAACAACTTTCCTCAATTTTGAGCAGCCAATCGCTGAGCTCGATTCCAAAATTGAAGAGCTGCGTTTCGTCCAGGACGATTCCGCCGTCGACATCTCCGAAGAGATCGACCGCCTGGCCAAGAAGAGCCAGCAACTCACCAAAGACATCTACGCCAAGCTCACGCCCTGGCAGGTTTCCCAGATCGCCCGCCATCCACAGCGTCCCTACACCATGGACTATGTGAATGAGATCTTCACCGACTTCCACGAACTGCACGGCGACCGTTCCTACGCGGACGACCTGTCCATCGTTGGCGGGCTGGCCCGTTTCAACGGCCAGGCCTGCATGGTGATCGGCCACCAGAAGGGGCGCGACACCAAGGAACGCGCCATGCGCAACTTCGGCATGCCCAAGCCGGAAGGCTACCGCAAGGCCATGCGCCTGATGAAGCTGGCGGAAAAGTTCGGCCTGCCGATCTTCACCTTTGTCGATACCCCGGGCGCCTTCCCCGGCATCGATGCGGAAGAGCGCGGCCAGTCCGAAGCCATCGGCCACAACCTCTACGTCATGGCTGAACTGAAGGTGCCGCTGATTGCCACCATCATCGGCGAAGGCGGTTCCGGCGGTGCGCTGGCCATTGCCGTGGGCGACGCCGTGCTGATGCTGCAATACGCCACCTACTCGGTGATTTCGCCGGAAGGCTGCGCCTCGATCCTGTGGAAGACCTCCGAGCGCGCCTCCGACGCCGCCGACGCGCTGGGCCTGACCGCCCATCGCCTGAAAGCCATGGGCCTGATCGACAAGATCATCAACGAGCCGCTGGGCGGCGCCCACCGCGATCCGAAGCAGATGGCCACCTTGCTCAAGCGCGCGCTGGCCGACACGCTGCGCCAGTTCCAGGGCATGAAGACCAAGGACCTGCTGGAACAGCGTCACCAGAAACTGATGAGCTACGGGAAGTTCAAGGAAACCACCCCGTCCGAAGAGTGAGTCAGACGGCTTGAACCAACGCATCAGTGCCAGCGTCCCCGCCATCTTCGAGCGGGCGCTGGCCCTTCTCGGCGCGCCGCTTGGTGCGCGCAACGCTCCCATCGCCGTCGCCTACAGTGGCGGTCTCGATTCCTCCGTCCTGCTGCACCTGGCGGCCCGCCACGGTCGCGAACACGACCGTCCCGTGCTCGCCTTGCATGTGCACCACGGCCTGAGTCCGAACGCCGACGCCTGGCTGGCCCATTGCGAGGCGGCCTGCGCCGCGCTGGGCGTGCGCTTCGCGACGCGTCGCATCGAACTGGGCAGGTCCAAGTCCGGCATCGAAGCGGCCGCCCGCAAGCAGCGCTACGCGGCCCTGGGCGCCCTGTGCGCGGAGCAGGGCGTGCAGCTCATGCTGACTGCCCATCATCTCGATGACCAGGCTGAAACCGTGCTGCTGCAACTGCTGCGCGGTTCCGGCACGGCCGGCCTGTCCGGCATGGACGCGGCCAACACGGCGCCTGAACTGCTCGGCAATGCGAACCTGACGATGGCGCGGCCGCTGCTCCCGGTATCGCGCGAACAGCTGGAAGCCTACGCCGCCGAGCACGGAGTCAAGCACGTGCAGGACGAATCGAATGCCGACACCCGCTACGCCCGCAACGCGCTGCGCCACCAGGTGATGCCCGCGCTGGCGCAAGCCTTTCCCGGCTACCAGGAGCGCTTTGCGCGCAGCGCCGCCCATGCCCAGTCGGCCCAGCGCCTGCTGCACGAGCTGGCCGAGCAGGACCTGGCCGGCGCACGCGACGGCGACTGCCTGCGCGTGGCCAGCTTGCGCGCCATGAGCGAAGACCGCGCCAGCAACCTGCTGCGCCACTGGTTTTCGCTGCGCGGCCTGCGCATGCCATCGACCGCCTGGCTCAAGGAATTGCTGGTGCAACTGGTGGAAGCGCGCCACGATGCGCAATTGCTGGTCACCCATCCCGACTGCCATGTGCGGCGCCACCGCGACCGCCTGTACATCACGCCCAAGCTGGCGGACCTGGCCGGCCAGCGCGACCCGGACGACGACGGCGTGCTGGAAGGAGAGCTTGCGCGCGCTGGCCAGTCCTTTGCATGGAATGGCGAGGCCAGCCTGGCGTTCCCCGACTACGGCGGGGTGCTGCACATCGCGCCGGCGGAGCAGGGTGTGGATGCGGCTTGGTTGCGCACGCAGCTGCTCACCATCGATTTTCGCCAGGGCGGCGAAAAGCTCAAGCTGGCGGCCAACCGGCCCACCCGGCCGCTCAAGTATCACTACCAGGCCTGCGACGTGCCGGCGTGGGAGCGCGCCCGCTTGCCGATTGTCAGCAGTGGCAAGACCTTGCTGTTTGCCGCTGGAATCGGCATGGATTGCCGCGCATTCGGTGAAGGCGCGGGTCCGTTCGTGGCCTTGCGCTGGGAACCGGCCCCGGCTTGAGACTACGCCGCTCGCGTAATTACCTTATACCAAGTTTGTATATAGGGTGGGCCATGGTTTGCCTTGTCTTTCTGCATCGCACAATGTAGAGTAAAGGCCTTTTATTTTTTCTTCTGAGCGGAAACTTCCTCTTATGGCTTTAATCGTCCACAAATATGGCGGAACGTCGATGGGCTCGACAGACCGCATCAAGAACGTCGCGGCGCGCGTCGCCAAGTGGCATGACGCGGGTCACCAGATTATCGTCGTGCCATCGGCCATGTCGGGCGAGACCAACCGCCTGATCGGCCTGGCCAAGCAGATCATGGAGCAGCCTGATCCGCGCGAACTGGACATGATCGCCTCCACCGGTGAGCAAGTTTCCGTGGGCCTGCTGTCGCTGGCCCTGCAGTCGATCGGCAAGAAAGCCGTGTCCTACGCCGGCTGGCAAGTGCCGATCAAGACCGACTCGGCCTACACCAAGGCGCGCATCGATTCGATCGACGACGTGCGCATCAAGGCGGACCTGGCGGAAGGAAAAATCGTCATCATCACCGGCTTCCAGGGTGTGGATGCGGATGGCAACATCACCACGCTGGGCCGTGGTGGTTCGGACACCTCCGCCGTGGCCATTGCCGCCGCCGTGAAAGCCGAAGAATGCCTGATCTACACCGACGTCGATGGCGTGTACACCACCGACCCGCGCGTCGTCTCGGAAGCGCGCCGCCTGAAAGCGATCACGTTTGAAGAAATGCTGGAACTGGCCTCGCTCGGTTCCAAAGTGCTGCAAACCCGCTCGGTCGAATTCGCCGGCAACTATCGCGTACCGACCCGCGTGCTGTCGTCGCTGACCGATCCCCTGATGCCGCTCGAAGAAGAAGCCAACTCGGGCACCCTGATTTCGTTTGAGGAAGATACACACATGGAACAAGCCGTCATCTCCGGTATCGCGTTCAACCGCGACGAGGCCAAAATCACCGTCCTGGGCGTGCCGGACAAGCCAGGCGTGGCCTTCCACATCCTGGGCCCGATCTCGGACGCTAATATCGAAGTCGACATGATCATACAGAACCAGTCGGTGGAAGGTAAAACCGACTTCACCTTCACCGTCTCGCGCGGCGAGTACGCCAAGGCGATGGGTGTGCTGGAAGGCATCCAGGCCGAGATCGGCGCAGCCAAGGTCATCGGCGACGCCAAGGTATCGAAGGTGTCGGTGGTCGGCGTAGGCATGCGCTCGCACGTGGGCGTGGCCTCGCAGATGTTCCGTACGCTGTCGGAAGAGGGCATCAACATCCTGATGATCTCGACCTCCGAGATCAAGATCTCCGTGCTGATCGACGAGAAGTACATGGAACTGGCCGTGCGCGCGCTGCACAAGGCCTTTGACTTGGAAAAAGCTTAAATGGTGGTGCGCTGCTCCGCTCGAGTGTGGTCTGCGCGCCGTTCCGGCAGCGCAGCACACACTCGAGCGGAGCAGCATGATTTTTTTTTAAAAAGTGAGCGTGTGCAGTTGACCAAATGCGCTCGCAGCCGGTAATATGCCGGTCTCCAACGCAGCGAAACTGTTGTGTTGGATTGGAGATGTGGCCG
>JBKHWY010000063.1:0-13660 GCA_046566285.1 Gammaproteobacteria bacterium
AGGGTGAGGGCGGTGATGCGGCGGGCAGCCGCGACAGGGACTCGCGCACGCGCTGTGCGCTGAGGATCTCGGGCAGGAGTTCGGGCTGCGCGGCGCCGGGCGCGTACAGCGCATACACCGGCACGCCGCTGCGGCCCAGCCGCGTCAGCTCGGCGCCGATCGCGGCGTCGCGGCGCGTCCAGTCGGCGCGCAGCAGCACCACCTTGCGGCGATCGAAGTCGGCCAGCACGCTGGCGTCGGCCAGCGCCGTGCGTTTGTTGAACTGGCAGGTGACGCACCACGCGGCCGTGAAGTCCACGAACACTGGCCTGCCCTGCGCGAGCGCGCTGTCCACGGCGGATGCCGACCAGCTCTGCCAGCGCTCCCCGCCCTGCACGGGAGACAGCAGCGGGCCCGCCCACAGCACGGCGGCCAGCGCGACGGCAAGGCCAGGCGCCGGGGTCCGGCCGCGCCGAACAACCAGGCCAGGTAGGCCAGCGCCACCAGGATGGCCAGCAGCGCGGCCATGGCGTCGATGCCGCTCTGGCGGCCCAGCACCCAGGCCAGCCACACCACGCTGGCAAACATCGGATAGGCCATCAGGTGCTTGAAGCGCACCATCCATGCGCCGGGCCTGGGCAGCAGGCGGGCCAGGCCCGGCCACAGGCAGGCCAGCAGATAAGGCGCGGCCATGCCCACCCCCACGCTGGCGAACACCGCAAGCGCCTGCCAGGCTGGCAGCGCCAGCGCGGCGCCGATCGCGGCGCCCATGAAAGGGGCGCTGCAGGGCGAGGCCACCGCCACCGCCAGCGCGCCAGAGAGGAAGTCGTCGGCCAGCGGATAGCGCATGCGCGCACCGGCCAGCGAGGACGGCAGCACATTGCCGAACTCGAAGACCCCCGCGAGATTCAAGCCGATGAGCGTGAACAGCGCGGCCATGCCGCTGACGAACAGGGGCGACTGCAACTGAAAGCCCCAGCCCAGCTGCTGCCCGGCGCCGCGCAGCGCCAGCAGCACGCCTGCCAGCAGCACGAAGGACAGCACCACGCCGGCGCTGTAGGCCAGACCGCCGGTCGCGGCGCGGCGACGCTCGGCGCCGTGCTGGGTGAACGCGATCAGCTTCAATGACAGGACCGGGAACACGCAGGGCATGAGATTGAGCAGCATGCCGCCGACGAAAGCGCCCGCCAGTGCCAGCAATAGGCCGGCCGAGGCCTGCGGCGCCGATGCCGACGACGCAGTCCCCTGAACAGCGGCAGGCCACAGCTGCGCCGTGGGCACCGCGATGCGCACCGCCCGCCCATCGGTCACCAGCAAGGCGTCGATCTGCGCCGGGCTCTCGCTGCGCTGGGCCGACAGCGGCACGCGCAGCTTGAGCGTGCCATCGACCCAGCGCTGTTCGGTGCGCGCGGCATGGTCGATCACCCCGCCCTGCTCCGGAATGAACTCTGGCGAGGAACTCCTCGGCAAGCCGGTCACGTCGATGGCAAGCGCATTGCCGTCCAGGCGCGCAAGGGCGGAGGCGCCGGGCACGCTCGTCGGCACCGCGGCAGCGGCGGCGTCGAACAGCGCGCGCTGGCTGTTCAACGGCGCGCTCGCCGGAATCGTCAAGCTCAGGTCGGCCGATTCCGGCACACAGATTTCCTTGCAGACCAGCCATTCGGCGTGCAGCTGCAGCGGCAGGTCGCCCTTGAAGCCGGCCGGCAGCGTCAGGTTCACCGGCAGCAGCACGCGCTCCGGATAGCCGTAGTTCATCAGGGGCCCGAGCGGCAGCTTGTGCGGCGTGGGCCAGACAATCTCGCTGGCCGTGACGCCGCCGGGCAGCGTCCAGCTGTAGCTGGTGGGCAGGCCCGAGTCGCCCGGATTTTTCCAGTAGGTGTGCCAACCCGGCTGGTGGTCGAACACCATGCCGGCCTGGATGACGGCGCCTGCGCGCACGCCATCGGGAGCATGCGCCACCAGTTCGGCATGCAGGTGCTCGGTCGTGATGGCCGGGCCGGCCGCGTGCGCGCCGGCGCCCGCGCCCAGCAGGATGAGTAGTACCGCGATGTTCAACTGCATGGAAATCCTCTTCAAACGGCAGCGCCGCGAAACAGAAGATCCATAGCAACAAGCATACCGGCGCGCGCTCGGGGTACGGCCACCCCAGCGCTGCTGCGCGCGCGACAGATGGGCAGCAGCGCTGTTGTTTTCCGTGCACCACGCCGCATGAGTCCACGCAAGCTTCAGCCCGGCAATCATTGCCCCGGCCGAAGTTTGCTCACGCGAATGGCCCGCTGTCCGAATTTTCGACGCACTTCAAAAAAGTTCCCGGTCGCGCGGCTGATCTGGCTCGCCTTTGCTTCTGCTCAGGCATACGCGATTTTGCGGTCTCTACACTGAACTTTCGTTTTGATGCCAAGGAGGCTGAAATGGAAACGAAAAAACCGCAAGGCTCACTGACCCGTGCGGAACATATGAAGGAAGAAGCGCGCCTGGCGGCCGAATTCGGCCAGACGCCGAAGCGTCCCGCCTCGGTGGCCCGCAACTTCCGCACCGAGGGGCTGACCCGCCTGACTCCGCCCGCCGTGGTCCTGCGTGGCGAGGTGAAGGAGATCATGAAGGTGGCGCCACCGGCGGCGCCCCGGGTCGGCAACGACTTCGCCGACAAGTCCCGTGGCGGCGCCGTGCTTGCTGCCATCGAAGACCTGCTCAAGCGCATGGACGACAGCAACCGCGCCCTGCTGGTGCCGCAACTGCTGGACTACTACGGCAACTTCGCCGCGCACGCGACGAATGACGAGCAGCTCAAGGCGCTGCAGGTCCGCGTCCTCACCGCCGCGTTCGGCGAACAGTTCTTCACCCAGTCGAAAGGCGGCAGCGCGGTGGACCAGGATGCGCTCACCAAGCAGTCGACCATCTGAACGAGGCACCCAAAATGGCTGTATTTGCAGAGTTCTACAAGCACGCGAATTTCGGCGCTCCCGTCGAAACCTTCAACCTGGACAACAACTGGCGCTACCTGTGGGTCAAGTTCGGCAGCCGCCTGCGCAATGAAATCTCGTCCCTGCGCGCCAACGCCTACGCCGGAACGGCGGGCAACGTCTACGCCTTCACCGAGCGTAACTTCCTCGGGAACTACGCCTCGCTGAACATGCGCCCCGGCTGGACCAGCTGGTGGAGCTACGTGGGCGGCGCACGCAACGACGATATCGAGTCGGCCATCCTGGTCAACCGATATGCCAGCGGTGAAATCGTCATCTCGCTGCGCGAGCAGATCGCGCCCGAGTTCACCACCCAGCTGGACCGCCGCCTGGCCGGCACCCAGGTGTCGCGCAAGGGCGATCCGCGCATCTACACCCTGTTCTGGCCGGGGCACGACAGCAGCAAGATCTTTGTCAGCATCGAGCAGGACCTGAATGTGGAGCTGGACTGGTGGCCCGACTACGACGCCCAGGTGCGCTACGACATCGAGCTGGTGCTGACCGCCAGCGGGCATATCGACGGCTACGTGGCCTGGGTGTATGTGTGGGTCGAGGGCGGGATCTTCTCGGGCGACATCTTCGACAGCCTGCAGCCGCAGCTGGTGGCCGGCGCCGGTCCGCTGACCGAAGCCCTGCGCGCCAAGCTGGCGATCTTCTCCGGCTTCACCTTCCAGGACCTGTACCTGCTGCCCGGCCCGCCGCCGTCGGATGCATTCGGCGACCTGCGCAATGCCAAGGATGGCTCGACCCTGGTGCTGGTGCGCGGCGGCATCGGTTGATGGCTTGACGGGTCCTTGCGCGTCTCGCGCCGTCCCCGCCGTGGCGCTGCCATGACGGGGACGCGCAAGGTGCTTGCGCATGATGATCCGACCTGATTAAATGGCCGATATGTCAACCATCACCATCCTGCTCATCGACGACCATGTCTTGTTCCGGGCAGGCCTGTGCATGGTATTGCGCTGCGGGCTCGCCGATGTGCACGTGGTGGAAGCCTCTTCACTGGACGAGGCGATGCGCAACATGGTCGCCGCGCCCCAGGTCGTGCTCCTGGACATTCAGCTCCAGGGCTTGAATGGACTGGAGTGCATCGTCGTGCTTCAGCGCACCTGGCCGCAGGTTCCCATCATCATGCTGTCCTCCGATAGCGCGCCGGGCACCGTGCAGTTGGCGCTGCAGCGCGGGGCCGCAGCCTTTGTGTCCAAGGCGGACACGGCGGGCACCATGGTGGCGGTGATTGAACGGGTGCTGCGACAGGAGCCCTTCGGGTATCGGCCTGCTGCCGCCATCGACCAGCCCTCGGAGCGGCCGCGCCTGACGCCGCGCCAATGCGAGGTACTGGAGTTGCTGTGTCAGGGCTTGCCGAACAAATCCATCGGCAAGCGCCTGGGGCTGACCGAAAACACCGTGCGGGGCCACGTCCAGGCCTTGCTGGCACTGCTGCAGGTATCGAGCCGCACGGAAGCCAGCTATGCGGCGCGCCGAAGCGGCCTGATCAATTGACATGGGCCCGTTGATGCGCCTGGACAATCAGCGCATCCTGGTCGAACAACTGCGCCTGCTGCTGGGTAATGTACGCAGCACCGTCTTGCCGACTTTACTCACCACGCTTTCCTTATTCTGGCCCATGCGGGACGAGAATAATGGCGTGGCCATTACGGTCTGGGCAGGGACAATCATCACGGCCAAGCTGGGCGCCGACTTCCACGCCCGTCACTACCTCTCAAAAGGCATCTCCGCCGCACAAGCGCCGCACCTGGTGTGGGGATTGATGGCATTTAACGCGCTGTACGCGAGCGCCTGGGGTGCCGCGGCCTGGATTACCCTTGACTCGGCATCAGCGGCGGAAAGTATCTTCGTGCTCACCGTGCTTTCGGGTATTGTCGGCAGCTCGATGGCCACGCTGACCCCGGTGCTGCCTGTGTTTGTCGTGTTTGTGGTTTTCGAAATGGCGGCGGTTGCCAGCAAGCTTTGGTCTACGGGGAATCCTGCGTATCACACGCTGGGATTTGCGACCGTCGTCGCCGTGTATGGCGCCACCTTGATCCTGCATGCCCGCAACGGCGCCATTGCGACGCGCACGGCCATCAACCTGCGCTTCGAGAACATGGAACTGATGGCGCGCTTGCGTGAAGAAACCGACAAGGCGCGGGTGGCGCAACAGGAGTCCATGCAAGCCAATCTGGCCAAGTCGAAATTTCTTGCGGCGGCCAGCCATGACTTGCGCCAGCCTATCCACGCGCTGGGCCTGTTTCTGGAGGTCCTGGGCCGCAGCCCTCTCCAAGATGAGCAGCGCCGGGTTCTGGCCCATGCACGCGCCGTGTCCGAAGCATCGGCCGACATGCTCAACACGCTGCTCGATTTCTCGCGCATCGAAGCCGGGGTGGTGGAAGCACACGTTCAAGCCTTTCATCTGCAGCCTATTTTGAACAAGGTCGAAAATGAACTGGCGCCGCAGGCCAATGCCAAAGGACTCGTGTACCGCACGCGCGAAACGTACGCGGCCGTGGAATCCGACCCCGCGCTCGTCGAGCTCATCTTGCGTAACCTGGTCACCAACGCCATCCGCTACACGGAACAGGGTGGCGTGCTGGTAGCGTGCCGCACGCAGGGCAGCACACTCAGCCTGGAAGTGTGGGATACCGGCATCGGAATCGACAGCACGCAGCAGCAGGACATCTTTCTCGAGTTTCATCAACTGGGCAATGCGGAGCGCGACCGGACCAAAGGCCTGGGACTGGGACTGTCGATCGTTGATGGCTTGGCGCGCCAGCTGGGGCACCCGGTGGCGGTATATTCCAAGCCGGGACGGGGCAGCGTCTTCAGGCTGGGCATGCCGAAGGCGCGCACGGCCATCACCCTGGGCGCCACGGCAGTGACGCCTGCGCCGGCGCCCATTTCAAACGCGCGCGTCCTCGTCATCGATGACGACGAAGCGGTTCGGATCGCAATGCAGCAACTCTTGCGTAGCTGGGGATGCCAATGTGAGACCGCCGGCTCGATCGACGATGCACTGCGCAGTGCACGCATGTATCGCCCCGAAGTCATCATCAGCGACTATCGCTTGCGTGAACACCACACGGGCGCACACGCCATTGCAGCCATACGCACCGCACTCGGTGCAAGCGTGCCCGCATTTCTCCTCACTGGCGATACCGCGCCCGAGCGGCTTCGTGAGGCACGCGCCACCGGGATTCCGCTATTGCACAAGCCTCTGGCGCCTGCCCAGTTATACGTTCGCCTGACGGATGTGCTGAGCAACTTCCGTGAAGAATCGTTGTAACCGGAAGTAGGCTAGTCTTCGCGTCGCTGGCTTATCGGCCGGGTCCCTCCCCGGCATCTTCCAGCACGGCCACCCCCCATCGTTGTTCCGCCAGGATCCCGAGATTCTGTCCGGCGACACACGTTTCAATCCTCCAGCCCGCAGCGATAACCGCCAGCCAGTCCATTTGGATTGGCAGTCCAAATGGACCATATCCATTCCCCCTGCGCGCCCATAAACTTTGATTAACAATGCCTGATATCGGATTGTTTCAATACCCGGGTGGGCGCGATAACCCTGCTTGTAATTCACGAATGCATGAATGGAGGTACACCATGACATAACCGAATCCAGTGGAATCCAGATAGCAAACTCATTAGCGAAAACCCTTCTTTTACAAAGTTTAGTCAACCGTCTCGAAAGGACACATCATGAACCTGTCTCAATCATCCGCCGTCGCCGCCGTTCCTCCTACCGCCAATATGAGCTTCTGTTCGGTGTGGTCGATCGCTACCGGGATTCTGAGCACCCTGCTCCCACTCGTCCCCAACGCGGACGTGAAAAAGGCGCTCAGCGCGCTGCTCGCCGCCGGAAACGCGTTTTGCTCCTCGTCGGACTGCACCGCCTGCACCAGCGGCGATGTATCGTCGGACGATGCGCGCCGCGCGCTCTCGTCGGCCATCATCAACAAAGCGGTTGCTGACCCCGAATGGCGCGCCAGGCTGATCGATAACCCGGAAGCCGCCATCAAGGACGACTCGATCGACGCCCTGATTCAATTGATGTCCGCAGGAGGCGCTGACCTGCACATCGTCCCCTGCCTTTTGAGTCTTTGCAATGTCTCCGGAATCTGATGCCCGGGAAAGTATTGATTAATTTCGGGCGATTGAATTGGCCATTTAAAACGTCAGCCGGCAAAGCGCAAATTTCAGCAATGGCAAGCTGTTGCAAGAATGTACGCCACGCCTCGCCGAGTAATTAGCTGACGAGGAGCGCCGACCAGAATCGGCGCTCAATTTTCCACCGCAACGGCTGGCCCAGCCCACTGCATCCATTTGGAAGGGGATAAGAATGAGTTCAAATCAGTCAACAGAGATAGAAAGCCAGGCGGTCAGCGCCAATGTATCCGCCGCCGACGATCAATTCAGCCTCATTCTCGACGCCAAGCTTGCCGGATCAGGCAGCGTCGGCGCCAGTGAGTATGCCATCGCCAGCTCGACAATCTGGACACATTGCCGGCATCAATCGTCAAACCGGCCCAGCCAAGGCTGGAAACTCCATATCAGCGCGACGGTGTGGAATGCTGCCGACGTGCTTGACCGAACCCTTGGAATTCTCATTCAAGAGCGCGTCACCTTCAAGTTTCCCCGTGATGCGGCTACGTTACGGCAGCTTAATCAAGGCGTTCTCGGCGCCAGCCAGGTCGGAAAATTCCTTAGCATCTATCCTCATGATGATGACCAGGCGAAACGCCTCGCCGAGCGCCTGCACTTCGCTACTATTGGTTTCATCGGGCCGAGCGTGCCGACCGATAAGAAGGTTTGCTCCGCCAGCCTGGTCTCATTCCGGTATGGCGCCTTTACCGCGCTGTCTCTTGTCCGGCCCACCGGAGAGACCCTCTCCGCCCTTCGTGCACCGGATGGGACGCTGGTGCCGGACGTGCGCGGCCGGACCTATCAGCAGCCCGCATGGATCAGCGCCGATCCGTTCGGCGGCGGGGTGGGCAACGCCATGCCTCCTGCGCCTGGAACAGTGGTGGACAAGCGCTTGTTGGTGGTGGGAACGCTGGCCGACGTTCCGCGCGGAGCCGTGCTGCTTGCGATCGATTTGCTGGCCGGCCGCCGCTGCATTCTGAAGTCTGCGATCAAGGGAAGCCAGATCGACCAGCATGGCAACGACGCACGACACCAGTTGCGCAACGAGGCACTGACATTGCAAACCCTCCCCGACGACGAGCGCTTCCCCAAGTGTTATGGATTCATTGAGCTTGGCGATGTCGTGCTGTTGGAAATGGAAGAGTTCGAGGGAGTACGTCTTGACGAGCTGGTCCACAAGCGAGTCTCGCAGGGAAAATTATTGCGTGACCAGGAAGTCATCCATATCGGCATCCAGGTCACCTCAGCGCTGGCCTCGTTGCATCAACAAGGGCTGGCACATGGCGATATCAAGTCGACCAATATCATTGTCGCGCCGGATGGTGACATACGTCTGATCGATTTCGGCATGGCTTGTCCCGTGGAGCACGTGACGGGACGGCACACCGGCACGCCCGGTTACCGATCGGAACGGTGCGCTGCGCGCTCCGCGGATCTCTATGCAGTCGGTGCGCTGCTGTACTTTCTTGCCACCGGCGCGGAGCCGAGCAACGCCCCCGATACCACCGATTTGCTGGCCCGTCCCGTACGATTGCTCAATCCCGACATCAGCGCTGCGCTTGCCGAATTGATCGGACGGTGCCTGGCGGGGCTCGATGCAAGATTTGTCAGCGCCGAGGCATTGCTCGGAGCGCTGCATGCTTGTCCAACAACGCCACCCATGCAACATCGCGCACTCGATGCATGCCGCGCAGCTGACCGCGCGGCCCCGGCGCAGCGGGCATTGGAAGCATGCCGTCGCACGGCATATGGGCTGTGCGGGCCGACGGCCGACGGGGCAACCGCCCACGCCCATGACGTGCACGCGCAGCATCGCGCGACCGATCTCGGCAATGGCACTGCCGGCATCGTACTGGCGCTTGCGGAAACGTCACTGCACGTCGAGGATGCCCCGCTGCGTCAAGCCCTGTATCAACGGTCGCTGGAGCTGGCGGCCAACGCGGACGACTCGCGGCCTTTCCCGGGATTGTATTTCGGTGAAGCTGGCGTCGGCGCTGCACTGCTGCGCAGTGCCCAGGTGCTCGGTGACAGCGCTCTGCGTCATGCCGCAATGCGCCGCAGTGAATCGATCGCGAGGCAACCGTTCGGATCGCCCGACCTGTACGTTGGAACCGCCGGAAGATTGCGCTTTCACCTGATGTTGTGGAACGAAACAGCCGATGACGGTGCGCTGAACGCGGCCCTCGATGCCGGCCAACATCTGCTGCGCTCGGCGTATAGCGAGCACAACGCTTGTTACTGGACCATTCCCGCCGGGTACGAGAAGTTCTCGGGGAAAAGTTTCATCGGCTACGCGCATGGCGCTGCTGGCATCGCTGACGCCTTGCTCGACCTGTTCGAAGCGACCGGCGAGACCGCATACCTCGTCATCGTGCGCCAGGTGGTGCGCTGGCTTACACAGCACGCCGCGCGCGATCCGGAACACGGCCTGCTGCTCAATTGGCCTGACGTTCCAGGTGGGCGCCTTACCGCGCCATTCTGGTGCCATGGTGCGGCCGGGATTGGCAGCTTCCTGATCCGGGCTGCGCGCATTGCCGGGATTGAGGAAGCGGAAGACATGGCGCGACAGAGCGCGTTCACCGTGGCGCGAGCGACGCGATGGCTCTCCCCCGGCCAATGTCACGGCTTGGCGGGCAGTATCGAATTCTTGCTGGACATGTATCAAGCGACCGAGGTGCCGACCTACCTGGACGATGCACATGCATTCGCACAGATACTCGGCGCGTTCGCCAGCGAACGAGGGGAGCATCTCATGTGGCATGCCGCCCCTCCGGATCAGTTCAGCTTCGACTACCTGACCGGGGCTGCCGGGATCGCACTGTCCCTATCGCGCTTGAGCGATCCCGGTGCGATGCCGCGCCAACTCAGCACCGCAGGCTTTCGTTGGAAGGGGAAGCGGGCAGCCGACGCCGCGGATCACTGGTCGCTTCCACCGCGCGCTGCCAGCATCCGTTCCAGCAATCCCTGCAACTGCCGCTGATCGGCCGCGTTCAACTGGCCGGTCAGCGGGGCCAGCGCCTCGCGCATCTGCTGGTGCAGGCGCGTGACCAGCCGGGCGCCCTCCTTGGTCAGGAACACATCGGTGGCGCGTCCGTCCAGCGCGTTCGGCGCGCGCGCCACCAGTCCCCGCTTTTCGGCCCGGGCAATCATGCCCGACATGGTCTGCCGCTCCAGCCCCAGGTAGTCGGCCAGTTCGGCCATGCGCGGACGCCGGTCCCACAGGATGCCCAGCACGCGCAGCAGCGTGAGCGACAGGTCGTTCTCGGCGGCGATCCGGTTCAGCACCGCCATGGTCGTGAAGGCGGTCGGCACCAGGGCCTCCAGCAAACCGTCGGCGGAATGGGCGTCGTTCGATGTGGTCATGGCCGCATCTTGACATGGTTCGCAATACGAATCAATAATAGGTCGTATTACGAACTATTTACTCAGGAGGTCCATATGAAAGCTGCCGTCATCACCGCCTTCGGCCAGGCGCCGCGCTATGCCGACTGCGCCGAACCCGTTCCCCAACATGCAGGGCAGATGCTGGTCGACGTGCTGGCCGTGGGCCTGCATCACATCACCCGTGGGCGGGCCTCGGGCCAGCACTACTCAAGCGGCGCAGGCGGCACGGCGCTGCCGTTCGTGGCAGGCGTGGATGGAGTGGGACGTGGGCCGGACGGCACGCTGCGCTACTTCGTGCAGGGTCCGGGCCAGCCCGGCACGCTGGCGGAGAAGACGGTGATCGACCGGGCGCGCAGCATCGAGCTGCCCCAAAACGCCGACCCGGTAATCATGGCCGCCGCGATGAATCCTGCGATGGCCGCCTGGCTTGCGCTGCGCTGCCGGATCAAGTTCGAGGCTGGCCAGAAGGTGCTGATCCTGGGCGCCACCGGCAGCTCGGGGACGATGGCGGTGCAGATCGCCCGCCACCTGGGCGCCGGGCAGATTGTCGCCGCGGGGCGCGATACGCAGAAACTGGCCATGCTGGGCGCGCTGGGCGCCACGCACGCGGTCCAGCTGGACGATCCACATCTGGGCGCGCTCGCGGCGCAGGTTGATGTGGTACTCGATTTCGTCTGGGGGGAGCGCGCCGCGCCCACGATGGAGGCGCTGCTCAAGCAGCGGGCCGACCGCAGCGCCCCGCTCACCTGGATTCATGTCGGCTCGATGGCCGGCGACGCGGCCACCCTGCCCGGCGCCTTCCTGCGCGCGGCCAATCTCACGGTGATGGGCAGCGGCATGGGCTCGGTGCCGGACCGGGCGATCCTGGCCGAACTGCCGGCCCTGGCCCGCGAGATCGCGCACGGGACCTTCCAGATCGGCGCACAGGCAGTGCCTCTAGGCGAGGTAGCGCGGGCGTGGAGCGCCGCCGCCGGCGCTCACGAGCGCATCGTCATCACGCCGTGAAGTGGGTGCGCCGGCGGCGCGCGCCGACTGCAGCGGCCACGCCCGCGCACAGGGCGAACGTCAGCAGGCCGTCCGGTTCGGGCACGAAGGTCAGGCCGCTCCCCGCCGCGCCCAGCAGGTAGTCGGTGTAGGCCGCCACCAGCATGCCGCCGAACAGGGTGCCGAAACGTCCCTCGCCCACTTGCAACGGGTCCGATCCGAACGTCGTGGTCCCGGCGACCATCAGTTCGCCATACACGTACACGAAGGCCGGGCCGCCCGAGTCGCCGGGGCCGATGACGGATTCGTACGGGTCGTTGAACACGGGCGTGCATACGCCAAACAGCATGCAGTCGGCATCGATGCCGGCCCCGTCATAGTCCGCCACCCAGGCTTCCGGCGTCAATCCGAGTTCGTCGTCCAGCAGGTAGCCGTCCATGTAGTTCAGGCCGAAGCGCTTGACGCCAAAGTCGGGCGGGACCGTGAAGCCGTTGACGCCGTCGCCCGACCATCCGTAGCCGGCCATGTACACCGTCTGCCGGGCAAACGGGGTGACGGCCAGCTTGTAGACGCGCGCGCTGGCGGGAGCGTCTTCGCTGAGATTGATGAGGGCGACATCGTCGGTCAGGCAGTTCCCGGGCTGGCCGCCGGGGCAGTTGCCGAAACCCTGGTAATTGGCATGCATGCTCACGGAACTGGCGGCGATGCTGGCATTCTGGGCGCCGTTGCTGTTGAAGTTGACCTTGACCCGCACCTGCGGGTTGTTCAGGTCCACCGCCTGCCCTTGCCCGTTGCTGTCCACGCAGTGGGCAGCGCTCATCACGGTGCGCTTGCCGATCAGCGCGCCCGTGCAGATCAGCTGAAGGCCGTCGCGTTCCACGGAAATGCTGACCACACCGGAAAACGGCGAGCTGGGCAGATTGGGGTCGAGGTGGGCCAGCGATGAATCGGGCGCGGCCCCGCCGCCCATGGCCGGGCTGGCGCTACCGATGTTGAAGGGTGTGGCCGACGCGGCCAGGGGCGCAGCCATCAGGGCCACTGCAACGAGCTTCTTGAACATGCAAAATCCCTTGTTAAGTTTATGAAAAGCTTGCCAAGAGACTAGCACGACGGGCGCGCATGACCAAAGGGTAATTGCTGTGTTCACGGGCAGAGCGGGCAGCGCCCGTCTACTTGACCCGCTGCTTTTCGAGCTTCCGCGCCAGGGTACGGCGGTGCATGCCCAGCCGCCGGGCGGCCTCGGAGATATTGAAGTCGGTCTCGGCCAGCACCGCGTGGATGTGTTCCCATTCCAGCGTCTTGACCGAGCTGGTGCGGTTGGTGACTTCCACCTCGTCGCGCCCGGCCACGTGGGCAAAAGCGGCTTCGATGTCGTCGGTGTTGGACGGCTTGGCCTGGTACTGGCAGGCGCCCAGCTTGATGGCTTCCACAGCCGTGTTGATGCTGGCGAAACCCGTCAGCACCACGATCAGCATGTCCTCGTCGTGCTGGTGCAGCATCTGCACGCAGTTCAGGCCCGAGGCGTTGCCCTTGAGTTTCAGGTCCACCACGGCGTAGCCGGGCGAGTGCTCCTGCAGCAGCGCGGCAGCGCCGTCCTGGTCCTGGGCCATCAGCACCCGGTAGCCGCGCCGCTCGAACGAGCGCCCGAGCGTGCGCGCCAGCGCCTCGTCGTCTTCGATGATCAGCAGTACCCGTTCTTCGTCGTCACTCATGCATCATTTACCTTCGCCACCCACCTTCAGGCTCGACAACGGGAAGCTGATGTGCACCACCGCCCCGCCCTCCTGCCGATTGTATGCGTTCACGGTCCCGCCCAGCGTACGCGCCACGTTCACGCTCAGGAACAGGCCCAGCCCGCCCCCGGGACGACCCTTGCTGGAATTGTAGGGCTTGCCGAATTCGGACAGGGTCGCGGCGTCAAAACCCGGCCCGGCATCCGTCACCGTCAGGCTCAGGGTGTCGCCCTCCTGGTCGGCTTCCATGCTCAGCCACTCGGGCGAGGCTTCGGCCGCATTGTCGAGGATATTGCCGACCATTTGCTTGAGCGCCGCATCGAACACCACCGGCACGTCGCGCTCGATGCGGTTGGCGTAGGCCAGCGCGGCCCCCAGCCGGGTGGCGCGCCATTCCGCCACCAATTCGTCCAGGAAGGTGCGGATGGTGGTGCGCGACGACGATTCGCCACGCACTTCGCCGGCCGACAGCAAAATGCCGCT
>JBKHWY010000063.1:13676-13971 GCA_046566285.1 Gammaproteobacteria bacterium
ATGGACTTGCAACGCTTGAGCTGCACCTGCATCTCGGCGATCTCTTCCAGCATCTCCGGGTTGGCCTGCACCTGCGGCATGCGCTTCCAGTCGCCCAGAATCACCGACAGGGTGGCCAGCGGCGTGCCCAGTTCGTGCGCGGCGCCGGACGCCAGCAATCCCATGCGCACGATGTGCTCCTTCTCGGCCGCCACCTGGCGCAGGTTGGCCACTTCCGCGTCGCCGGCGCGCAGGTTGGCCGAGATGCGCGTGATGAAGGTGACCAGCAGTGCGGCATTGAGCAGAAAACAGATCA
>JBKHWY010000064.1:0-13823 GCA_046566285.1 Gammaproteobacteria bacterium
CATCATGGCCGAGTCCACCGGCGGCCAGGCGGGCGCCAACATCGATGTGCGCGGCTTTCCGTCTGGCAGCGACTCGCCCTTCGTGACGATCCAGATGAACGGCTCGCCCATCTACCCGGTTTCGACGCTCAATTTCATGGAAGGCACGAGCCTGTTCCGCATCGATGAAACCATCGAGCAGGTGGAAGTGCTGCGCGGCGGTCCGAGCCCGATCTTCTCGGACGGGCAGGTGGGCGCCACCGTCAACTTCATCCTGAAAAAAGGGGGCGAGGACACCGAAGGCGTGCTGCGGGAAACCGTCGGCACCGGCCACCTGCGCCGCACCGACCTGTTCTTCAGCGGGAAGATCGGCGACGGCCTGTATGGTTCCATCGGCGGTTTCTACCGCACCGGCAACGGCGTGCGCGATACCCAGTTCCCGGCCGACGATGGCGGCCAGGTGACGGGCACCATCACCAAGAAGCTCGACCAGGGCGAGGTGACGTTCTACGCGCGCAAGGTGAAGGACAAGAACGCCTTCTACACCAGTATTCCCCTGACGGCCTCCGGCTCGGGCCAGGATGTGGAACTGTCCGGCTTTCCGGGCATCGATCCCCTGACCTACACCTCGACCGGACCGGCCCTGCGCAACTTCCGCATCATGGTGGGTCGGGGCGAATTCCTGAACAAGGATCTGGCCGACGGGCGCGGGCTGGATGCCTCCACCCTGGGCGTGGACTTCAGCCAGAAGATCAATGGCTGGACCGTGAGCAACAAGGCGAACTTCTTCAAGGGCAATGCCGACACCAACGCCATGTGGCCCGGCAGCGCGCCGCAGACCCTGGCCAGCTACATCGCCGACACCATCGCCGCCACCGGCGCGAAGACGGCCCAGGCGGGCCTGCCGGCGGCCACCGGCGGCACGGCCTACTTCGTCAATGGCCAGTCGAGCACGCCCGTCGATCCGAACCAGCTGGTGCAGGCCCCGTCGATCTGGTCGGTGACCAAGGCGCTGCAATCGTTCACCGACGAGATCCGCGTCAGCAAGGAAATCGTCCCGAACAACACCCTGACGGTGGGCGCCTACATCGCCAACTACACGTCCAAGGATCGCTGGTACCTGGGCAACAACGTGCTGGTGACGGCCGAGTCCAATTCGCGTCCGATGGCGCTGACCTTGAACAATGGCCAGCACGTCACCGACGAAGGGGGCCTCCTGAGCGGACCGTTCCAGCAGCAGAACACCTCGAACTCGGGACGCGATACGGCGTTCTTCCTGTCGGACGAGTGGAAGATCAACGAGCAGATCCAGGTCGATGCCGGCGTGCGCCACCAGTCCACCGCCAAGGACATCACCTACAACCTGCGCAAGACGGTCGACTTCAGCAACGATCCCACCCTGCTGTACGACAAGGGTGTGGATGTGCTCAGCGGCGCGACCAACAGCATCCACGTCAACCAGAGCGCCACCTCGTACACCCTGGGCGGCAACTACAAATTCGCCAAGGACTTCAGCGTGTTCGTGCGCCTGAACTCGGGGTCGGCCTTCCCCGACGTGGACACCATCCGCAATGGCGTGGCCACCGGTCCGTCGCCGGTGCAGGAAGTCAAGCAGTACGAGATCGGCGTGAAAACCGCCAGCCCGCTGTACAGCCTGTACCTGACCGCCTTCAAGGCCGACTTCACGGGCCTGAGCTTCCTGCGCATTACCCCGACGGGCAACGTGATCACCAACTACGGTTCCACCTCGAAGGGCCTGGAATTCGAAGCGGCGGTGCGTCCGCTGCAGAACCTGCAGATTGCCTTGAACGGCGCCTACGTCGATGCCAAGTACACGGGCAACCCCAGCATCGAAGGCAACCGCGTCACGCGCCAGCCGAAAGTGCAGTTCCGCGTGACCCCAAGCTATCGCATCCCGATGAGCATTGGCGCGCTCAAGCTGTACAGCACCTACAGCTATGTCGGCAACCGCTGGAACGACCAGGCCAACGTGCAGGGCCTGCCGAAATACCATACCTGGGATGCCGGTCTGTCGCTCGACGTGGGCGAGAACTTCGAATTCCGCTTGAGCGGCACCAACCTTACCAACGAACTGGCCACCACCGAAGGCAGCAACCAGACCAGCGCGGCGTTTGCCACCGGCACCGTGTTCGGGCGCCCGCTGTTCGGCCGCGCCATCGAGGCGTCGCTTGGGTATCGCTTCTAAGAGTTGAGCAAGTAACTAAGCAGTAACTAAGCAAGCAGGCGGGGCGAATATCGCCTGCTGCCTGCGCAGCAACAGGGGCCGGCAATCACATTGCCGGCCCCTTTTTGCTGCTCTGCCAGCAGCGCCGGACCTGGCGCTTAGCATTTTTCGTATAACTAATGACATTTTCATTCGTTTGCGGCTCATCCGTGCATCGATAGACTTGGTTTTCCCACGTACTTCAGAGCGTCCCAAGACGCCGAAAACCATGCAAACCCACATTCAAACAGTCGACGTGCTTGTCATTGGAGGCGGCACAGCCGGTCCCATGGCGGCGGTCAAAGCCAAGGAGGCCAACCCAGCGCTGCGCGTGCTGCTGCTGGAAAAGGCCAACGTCAAGCGCAGCGGTGCAATTTCCATGGGTATGGACGGGCTGAACAACGCCGTCGTGCCGGGGTTTGCGACGCCTGAGCAGTACGTCAAGGAGATCACCACCGCCAACGATGGCATCGTCAACCAGAAGACCGTGATGGCGTATGCGGAAAACAGCTACGCGATGATCGAGGAGCTGGACCGCTGGGGCGTCAAGTTCGAGAAAGACGAGAACGGCGACTTCGCCATGCGCAAGGTGCACCACATGGGCACCTACGTGCTGCCGATGCCGGAAGGGCACGACATCAAGAAGGTGCTGTACCGGCGCTTGAAGCGCGCACGCGTGGAAATCACCAACCGTCTGGTGGCCACGCGCCTGATCACCGCGGCCGATGGCAGCATCGCCGGGGCCTTTGCTTTTGACTGCCGCACGGGCGACTTCCACGTCATCCGCGCCAAGACCGTGGTGCTGTCCACCGGCGCGGCCGGGCGCCTGGGCCTGCCGGCGTCGGGCTACCTGTTCGGCACCTATGAAAACCCCACCAACGCGGGCGACGGCTACAGCATGGCGTATCACGCCGGCGCCGAGCTGTCGGGCATCGAGTGCTTCCAGATCAACCCCTTGATCAAGGACTACAACGGCCCGGCCTGCGCCTACGTGACGGGTCCCTTCGGCGGCTACACCACCAATAACAAGGGCGAGCGCTTCATCGAGTGCGACTACTGGAGCGGCCAGATGATGCAGGAGTTCTACAACGAGCTCCAGGGCGGCAACGGCCCGGTGTTCCTGAAACTCGACCACCTGGCCGAGGAAACCATCAGCACCATCGAAGAAATCCTGCACACCAACGAGCGCCCCAGCCGTGGGCGCTTCCACGAAGGACGCGGCACCGACTACCGCCAGCACATGGTGGAGATGCATATCTCGGAGATCGGCCTGTGCAGCGGCCACTCGGCCTCGGGCGTGTGGGTGGACGAGCATGCGCGCACCACGGTGGCGGGCCTGTACGCCGCCGGCGACCTGGCCTGCGTGCCGCACAACTACATGCTGGGCGCTTTCGTGTACGGCAAGCTGGCCGGCGAGCACGCGGCCCAGTACTGCGCCGAGAATGAACTGGCGGAACTGGACGAAGCCCAGTTGGAAACCGAGCGTGCGCGCGTGTGGGCGCCGCTGCACCAGGTCGACGGCTTGCCGCCCAACCAGGTGGAATACAAGCTGCGCCGCATGGTGAACGATTACCTGCAGCCGCCCAAGATTACCAAGAAGATGGAAATCGGCCTGTCGCGCTTCGAAGCCATCCGCGCCGACCTGGACCGCATGCAGGCGCGCAACCCGCATGAACTGATGCGCGCGATGGAAGTGCACGCGATTCGCGATTGCGCCGAACTGGCCGCGCGCGCCTCGCTGTACCGCAAGGAGAGCCGCTGGGGCTTGTACCACAACCGTGTGGACTACCCGGAACGCAACGATGCCGAATGGTTCGTCCACGTGCAAGTGGCGAAGGTGAACGGCGAAATGACGTGCTTCAAGCGCCCGATCGCTCCTTATATCGTCGCTCTCGACGAACAGGAACGCAACGCTTACCAGCAACTTCGCATCCACAAGTCTTCGGACGATACCCCAGCCGCGCAGCTTGACGCCGCGCTGGCGGAATAAGGAGCCCGTCATGCCTACCGCTTTCAATATCACCAGTGTCCCGGTGTCGGTCGACGAAGAACTGTGCATCGCCCACAAAGGCTGCACGGTGTGCGTGGACGTCTGCCCCCTGGACGTGCTGGCCATCGACCTTTCCAAAGGCAAGGCATTCATGAAGTTCGATGAATGCTGGTACTGCATGCCTTGCGAAAAAGATTGCCCGACCGGGGCTGTCAAGGTCGAGATCCCCTACCTCTTGCGCTAAAGAAGAACACCATGAAACTCCATCAAAAGATTATTGCTCTGTCCCTCGCCCTCGCTGCTGCCGGCGCCAATGCCGAAACTATCCGCGTGGCCATCGGCACCCAGGACACCACCATCAACTGCGCCACCGGCGGCCTGTTGATCCGCGAACTGAAGCTGCTGGAAAAATACCTGCCGCACGACGGCAAATACAAGGGCGTCGAATACGACATCGAGTGGAAGAACTTCACCTCGGGCGCGCCGCTCACCAACGAGATGGTGGCCGGTAAACTCGACCTGGGCTCGATGGCCGACTTCCCCGGCTCCTTCAACGGCGCCGCCTTCCAGAAGGCCGGCAAGCAGAGCTACTTCATCACCGTGCTGTCGGGCAGCACCCAGGGCAGCGGCAACGGCATCGTGGTGCCGAAGGCTTCGCCGGTGCAGTCGCTGGCCGAACTGAAGGGCAAGACCATCTCGGTGCCGTTCGCCTCCACCGCGCACGGCATGCTGCTGCGCGCCGTGAAAGCGCAGGGCTGGGACCCGGAAAAGGACGTCAACATCGTCACCCAGGCGCCGGAAGTGGCCGGCTCCGCCCTGCAGTCCAACAAGATCGAGGCGCACGCCGACTTCGTGCCGTTTGCCGAACTGTTCCCGCACCGCGGCTTCGCCCGCAAGATCTATGACGGCTCGCAGGCGAATGCGCCGACCATGCACGGCAGCCTGGTGGCGGCCGACTATGCGAAGAAGTATCCCGAAATCGTGGTGGCCTACCTGCGCGCCGCCATCGAGGCCGACCGCCTGATCGCGGCCGAACCTGAAAAATACAGCCAGCTGATCGCCAAGGTGACCGGCATCGAGGCCGAAGTGAACTACCTGTTCCACGGTCCCCTGGGCCTGCAGACGCGCGACTTCACCTGGAAGCCGGAATACCGCCAGGCCGTGAAGACCTCGATCGAGACGCTGCGCCTGATGAAGCGCACCGAGACCGACCTCGATCCGAACACCTTCATCCAGGACCAGTACATCCGCGCCGCCTTCAAGCAGGCCGGCCTGGACTACGACGGCAAGCTGAAGAACTACAACAAGCTGCCGCTCAACGCCAAGGATGCCGTCACCGGCAAGGCGATCACCGACTTCAAGCGCCTGGGCCAGATCTGGGTCGATGGCGAGCCGCTGGTGCGCCACTACGCGACGCTGGAAGGCGCGCTGCAGGATGCGGCCAAGCTGGAACAAGCCGGCAAGAAGGTGCGCGTGATCTATTCGCATGACCGCAACACGGGCCTCAAGCTGTTCGCCTCGGACGCGTTCTTTGTCAAGACCAAGACCGAGCTGGCCAGCTTCCTGTTGAAAGCCGACGCCGACGCCTACGCCGCCAAGAACAAGGGCACCGTCCTCGATTACGCCGCCGCCCGCAAGGGCAGCTGAGGATGCGGACATGCGTAGCGCACATTCGCCAGGAGGCAAGGCCCGCAGCTGGGGCCTGCGCATCGCCTCCATCCTCGTCTGCCTGCTGCTGTGGCAGTACGCCGCCAGCCAGCACCTGGACCTGAAGATCCTCACGTTCCAGAACGTGCCGTCGCCGCGCGACGTGGTGGTCGCCGCCATCGACCTGGTGCAGTCGCCCAAGCTGGTGTCGCACCTGGGCGCCAGCCTGTCGCGCGTGTTTTCCGGCTTCGTGCTGGCGGCCGTCGTCGGCATCACGCTGGGGCTGGTCATCGGCCGCTCCAAGTGGGCCGAGGACGTCCTGCTGCCGCCGCTGGAAATGCTGCGCCCGATTCCCGCCGTGGCGTGGATTCCGCTGGCGGTCTTGATGTTCCCGTCGTCGGAACTGTCGATGGTGTTCATCACCTTCACCGGCGCGCTGTTCCCGATCCTGCTCAATTCCATCCATGGAGTGGAGAACGTCGATCCGCGCCTGATCGCCTCGGCCAGGAGCCTGGGCAGCGGCAAGCTGGCGCTGTTCATCGATGTGATCCTGCCGGGCGCCGCGCCCAGCATCGTCACCGGTCTGTCGATCGGCATGAGCACGGCCTGGTTCTGCCTGGTGACGGCGGAGATGATCTCGGGCCAGTTCGGCATCGGTTACTACACCTGGGCCTCGTACACCGTCCAGAACTACCCGGAAATCGTGGTGGGTATGGTGTTCATCGGCCTGTTCGGCATGGGCAGCAGCGTGCTCGTCAAGCGTGGCGGCGGCGCGCTGATGCCCTGGCATGCACGCGAGGAGAAGCCGGCATGAGTCAGAACCAAGGACAGATTGATATCGACAGCGTGAAGATCACGCTGGGCACCGGGGCACAGGCTTTTGAGGCCGTGCAGGACGTGTCGGTGAAAGTCGCGCCGGGTGAATTCCTGTGCTTGCTGGGCCCGTCCGGCTGCGGCAAGTCGACCCTGCTGGGCGCACTGGCGGGCCACCTGCGCCCCAGCCACGGCCAGATCCGCATCGATGGGGAAGTCATCGACGGCCCCCATCCGGACCGTGGCCTGGTGTTCCAGCAGCACACCCTGCTCCCCTGGAAGAAGGTGCTGGAAAACGTCGCCTTCGGCCTGAAGATGAAGGGCGAGGGCCGCAGCGAACGCAACGAGCGGGCCCGCGAGATGCTGGAACTGGTCGGCCTGAAGGGCTTTGAAAAGCACTATCCGGCCCAGCTGTCGGGCGGCATGAAGCAGCGGGTGGAGATCGCCCGTGTGCTGATCAACCATCCGCGCGTGATGCTGATGGACGAGCCCTTCGGCGCGCTGGACGCCCAGACCCGCCTGATGATGCAGGAGTTGCTGCTGGACGTGTGGGCGCGGGTGAAGACGACCATCGTCTTCATCACCCACGACATCGAGGAAGCGCTGTTCCTGGCCGACCGCATCCTGGTGATGAGCCCCCGTCCGGGCCGCATCGTGGAAGAGATTCCCGTGACCTTCGAACGTCCGCGCACGGCCGACGTGACCACCTCGCACCAGTTCATGGCCCTGAAGCGCCACTGCCTGGACCTGCTGCATCCGGCTTCCCAGCCATTGGCGCGCCTGTCGCCGCTGGGCGCCGCGCCGCGCGAGCAGCGCATGCAGCTGGTCATCTAGGCCTCCACACATCGAATTGAGAGAAACGACATGAGTTCATTGTTTGACGAAGATATCGACCTGCAGGAAATCCAGGCGCGCCTGGCCTCGCCGGATGCCACCGTGCGTCGCATCGCCGTGCGCGACCTGCTCGACAACGGCGACGACAGCCACGGCCCCCTGTTCGTGCAAGCCCTGCGCGACCCCGCCCCCGAGGTGCGGGTAGAAGCGGCCAATGCGCTGGAAGCGTTCGAAAGCGAGCAGGGCGTCGCCGCCCTGGTGCTGGCCCTGGAAGATGAAGTGCCCGAGGTGCGCGCCGCCGCCGCCCAGAGCCTGTCGCAAGTCAAGCGCGCCGAATCGGCCGCCGTGCTGGTGCCGGCCATCGGCCACGCCCAGCCCTTCGTGCGCGCCGCCGTGCTGCGCGCGGTGCGCGAGCTGAAAGCCATCGCCGCGCTGGAGCCGGCCCTGCAGGCCTTGGCGGACGCGGACGCCAGCGTGCGCCGCGAAGCCGTCTCGGTGCTGGGCTACCTGAAGCAGCCGCAGGCGCTGGGCGCGCTGGCGCGGCTGGCCGCCAGCGACCCGGAAAGCGAGGTGCGCCGTGGCGCTGTCGGTGCGCTCGGCTTTGCATCCGGAGAGGATGTGGTGCCCGCCTTGCTGTCCGCCCTGCAGGACGCGGCCTGGCAGGTGCGCGAGGAAGCTGCGACGACGCTCGGCAAGCTGGGCCACGCCAGCACCGGCCCCGCGCTGGTGGCCGCGCTGGAGGACAGCTACTGGCAGGTGCGCCTGCGCGCCGCGCGCAGCCTGGGGCGCATCAAGTTCGGCCCCGCCGTGCAGCCGCTGATTGGCCTGCTGGAGCACACCATCAGCAACCTGCGCAAGGAAGCGGCGCTGGCGCTGGGCGAGCTGCGCGATGCCCGCGCCTTGCCGGCCTTGAAGGTGGCCGAGCAGGACCCCGACCCGGAAGTGCGCAAGGCCGTGCGCCTGGCGCTGGCGCAGATCGGCGGCTAAGCCATGCTGCCCCGGGCCTTGAGCAACTTGCGCGCCAGCGCGACACTGACCGTCGAGTGGCCGGACGGGCAGGTGCAGCAATTGTCCAACCAACTGCTGCGTGCGCGCTGCCGCTGTACCGAGTGCGAATCGGCGCGCCGCAAGGGTGTGCCGGTGCAGCCCGGCGCGGTTGTTGTCGAGCAGATCAACCCGATCGGCAGCTATGCGGTGCAGTTCGTGTTCAGTGATGGGCACGAACGCGGGATCTACCCGTGGGAATACCTGCGCGGCCTGGAGAGTGTTGCGCAGGCGTGACATAAGTTCTTGCTAGGAAACAATCGTGCGAGCTGTGGGCGTGCTCGGCTGCTATGCTCTGCGCTCATTCATCCCGTTCGCACGCGCCCATGATTCCCATCTGTCCCGCCGAGGACGCCCACGTCCAGCCCACGCCCGGCTGTGCCCAGTGCCGCAGCAGCGAGCCGCTCGGCTTCGAGTTCGACTACGCCTACCAGCCCATCGTGGATGTGGTCGCGCGCAGCGTCTACGCGCATGAAGCGCTGGTGCGCGGGCCGAACGGGGAGTCGGCCTGGAGCGTGCTGTCCCAGGTCACCGACGAGAACCGCTACATGTTCGATCAGGCCTGCCGGGTCAAGGCGATCCGTGGCGCGGCCGCGCTGGGCATGCGCGAAAAACTGTCGATCAACTTCCTGCCCAATGCCGTGTACCGCCCGTCCGCCTGCATCCGCAGCACCTTCGCGGCGGCGCGCGAATACGGCTTTCCCATCGAGCAGATCATTTTCGAAGTGACCGAAAGCGAGCAGGTGCTGGACCGTGCCCACCTCGTCAATATCTTCCGCGAATACCACCGCTTCGGCTTCCAGACGGCGATCGACGATTTCGGCGCCGGCTATGCGGGCCTGAATTTGCTGGCGTCGTTCCAGCCGGACGTCATCAAGATCGACATGGACCTGGTGCGCGGCATCGATGCCGACCCGGCGCGCCAGGCCATCGTGGGCGGCATCCTGTCGATCTGCGCGGCCCTCGGGGTCACGGTGCTGGCCGAAGGGATCGAGACGGCGGCCGAGCGCGACTTCCTGCGCGCGGCCGGGGTGCGCCTGATGCAGGGTTACCTGTTCTGCAAACCGGTGTTTCGCGGCCTGGGCGTCATTCCCGAGCCCGCGTGGGGCTGACGGTCTGGGACGGCGCGGCCTGGCGCCAGCGTTTTGAACCCACCACATAACCCACCCCGCCGTTGACCTGGCTGGGGCCGATCCACACGGCGGTCACGTTGCCTGCCCGATCCACCGCCTGGGCGAACTGGAAGGCGGTGATGGACGCTTCGCCGAAGGCGCCGCCCAGCGTGGCCGCTTCCAGCCACTTGCCGCTGGCGGCCGAGTAGCGCACTGCGCCCAACGTGCTGTTCGCATACAGCAGGGTGGCGTTGCCGAACGGGTCGGCGCTCAGCACGGCCTTGGGCCGGAACACGGCCGGCGGCAGCAGGGCGCGCGGCGCGGACCAGTGCATGGTCGAGCCGTCGGTGCGCACCGCATCCACGCCATCGTCATTGGCATACGCCAGCGTGGTGTGGCCGGCGCTGGACGCCAGGGGCGCGGCGACAAAGCCGGCGTCGAAAGGCTGGTCCACGCTGACCTGGACGGAGCTGGCCCATGCGCTGGCGCCCGGCGCCAGCCGGCTGGCGGCCAGCACCGGAGAGCCGCCGGCGCCGGCCGGCCACAGGTAGGCGAGCGTGAAGCCGCTGACCTCATCCCAGGCCAGCGACAGGTCGGGCGCTTCCACGCGGGTATCGATGACGGCGGGGTTGCTCCAGCCGCGCACCCCGGGTGTGAAGCGGGTGAAGAACACGCCGCGCGTGGGCAGGGTTTGTGCCCATGCCACGATCAGGGTGCCGTCGCGGGCGCCCGCCACGGCCGGGAACCACAGGTCGGCGGCGTCGTTCTGCGCCAGCACGGTGGGCAGCGCCCAGGTGGCGCTGGCCGGCTCGTAGCGGGTGGCGTACAAGGTGGTGAAGGTGGCGTCCAGGATGATGGCGGTGACGACGCCGTTGCCGTCGGCAACCAGCTGGGGCGCCGAGCGGGTGGGGTGGTCGCGCGTGGCGTTCAGGCGCGCACTGCTCCAGGTGCCGGCGGCCGCGCTGTAGCGCGCCACCATCGAGCGGTTGTTGCCGGCGGTTTCATCGTTATTGGTGACGCCCCAGGCCACCACCACGTCGCCGTTGGGCAGGGTCACGGCGTTCACGCCCACGGCCGACTCGGTATCGAGCTGCACGGCCAGCGCTTGTGGCGCGCTCCAGGCCTCGGCGCTTGCCGCACGCCGGCTGGCGTAGGGCACACCGCCCTTGGTGCGCTGCCACAACGCGGTGACGGTGCCGCTGGCGTCGGCCACCAGCACCGGCGCTTGGAAATTGGCGCCATAGCCCACGGTGTCGAGCGCGACCGCCTGGGCATCCCACTGGCCTGTCGGCTGGGTGGACGGCGTGCCCGATCCTGAGCCTGGATTCGGGTCAGGGTTCGGGTTCGACGTCGATGGCGGGGTCGTGACGGGCGGATCGGGCTGCTGCACGCTGCCGTTGTCGCCGCTCGACTTGGGCGGCGGCGCGCACGAGGCCGGATCGCAGGCGGCCAGTTCGCCCTTGAGCTCCTTCAGGAAGTCGGCCACCTTGGCGGCGATGGTGGCGGCGTTGTCCATCTCGGTCACCGTGCCTAGCCAGCGGCGCGCCATGGCGGCCTTGTCGGCGCCCCGGTAGCTGGCTTGCAAGCCCTGGTCGCGCAAGGCGTTGGTGGCGCCCGTCATGAAGGCCACGCGGTTGCGGATCACGGCGCGGTCGATCAGCCCTTGCTCGCTGTTGTTGTTGAGGGCGCCAACCATGATGGACAGCGCCGCCTTGGCGCGCGTCAGTTCGCCGCGCTGCAGGGCGCCCAGCCAGAAGATCAGCCCTTCCTGCTTGACGTCGCGCCCGAGCACGTTGCGAAACACGGTGATCAAAAAGGTCAGGTCGTCGGCGCCGGCATACAGGGCGCTCGATTCGGCGCTGAGCGCGAAGCTGTTGACCAGGGCCTGGGCCTGGCCGTTCTGCCCGTACATCTGGTTGAGTTGCTCGAGGCTGCTGGGCAAGCCGAGGTTGCGCAGCTGGGCGATGAAGCTTTCTTCACCGGCCGGGTCGGCCGGCCGCAGGAAATAGGCGAGGTAGAGCTGCGCCACCGTGTCCGCGTACGAGACCTCGGCGGCATGCACGCTGCCGGCTGTGCGCACCGCTGCGGGAAGGTCGGCCGACACGCCGGCCGGGCCTGCCTCCGGCTGGGCGCCGCAGCCGGCGAGGAGGGCGGCCACGGCGGCCAGGAGTATGCGTGCACGCATCGGTTTTTCTTTCTATTTATTACAGACTTATTGTCTTGGGTGCAGGCGGACTCCTGCCGTTTGATGCCTTACGGCATGGTATCGCGGAATCATGCAAATATGCAATCTTTGCGATGGGGCCAATAAAGTCTCGACGGAGATCAAAAAAAGTTCGAAAATTTCTCGCGCCGGCTGTCGATTTCGGCAACCCTGGGACGTCGTCGTGATAAGCGCTCCGCTTATCATCCACTTTCTTAAGGAGAAACAACATGGACACCGCAACCGCCAAGGCAGCCGCCAAACCGATTCCCGAAGGCATGCACAGCATCACACCGATGCTGGTGTGCGCCAACGCCAGCGCGGCGATCGACTGGTACGTGCGCGCGCTGGGCGCCGTCGAACTGTCGCGCCTGCCCGGGCCGGACGGCCAGATCATGCACGCCCAGTTGCGCATCGGCGACTCCCACCTGATGCTGACCGACGAGTGTCCCGCGCACGGCGCCTTCGGCCCGGGCGCGTTGAAAGGCTCGCCCGTCACCCTGCACCTGTATGTGGAGGACGTGGACAGCGCCTTCGCCCGCGCCGTGGAGGCCGGCGCCAGCGTGCGCATGCCGGTGAGCGACATGTTCTGGGGCGACCGCTACGGCCTCCTGGCCGATCCGTTCGGCCACATGTGGTCCCTGGCCACCCACCTGCAAGACTTGACGCCGGACCAGATCCGCGCCAACTTTGAAAAAATGTGCGGCTGAGCCGCGGCTTCCCGGGAGAACACCATGAAATTCATGATCATCGTAAAAGCCACGCCGGAATCGGAAGCGGGCGTGATGCCAAAGCAGAGCCTGCTGGAAGAAATGGGCAAGTACAATGAGGAACTGGTCAAGGCCGGGGTACTGCTGGCCGGCGAAGGCTTGCACCCCAGCTCGAAGGGCGCGCGGGTACGCTTTTCCGGTAAGGAGCGCACCGTGGTGGAAGGCCCGTTCGGCCCGCCCAATGAGCTCATTGCCGGCTTCTGGCTGATCCAGATGAAGTCGCGCGAGGAAGCCATCGAGTGGGTGCGGCGCTGCCCCAATCCGATGGAAAGCGAGTCCGAGATCGAGATCCGCCAGGTGTTCTCGGCCGAGGACTTCGGCGCCGAGTTCACGCCCGAACTGCGCGAGCAGGAAGAGCGGCTGCGCCAGCAGATCGAGGTCAAGTAGAGAACAACTAAAGAACAACTTCGAAAAAGGAGATCGAGGTGACATACCAGGGCAGCTGCCACTGCGGGAAAGTGGCGTTCGAAGTGGAAGGCCAATTGCAGGGCGTGCTGGCCTGTAATTGCTCGATGTGCCAGCGCAAGGGTGCGCTGATGTGGTTCGTGCCACGCAGCCAGTTGACGCTCAAGACCGACGCGGCGGCGCTGTCGACCTACACCTTCAACAAGCACGTCATCTCGCATCGCTTCTGCCCGACCTGCGGCATCCATCCCTTCGGCGAAGGCATCGACCCGAAGGGCAACGCGATGGCGGCCGTCAACGTCAACTGCCTGGAAGGCGTCGATATCGCCGCCTTGCCGGTGCAGCATTTCGACGGCCGTTCGGCCTGAGGGGGGCGGCATGAGCGAGCAGTACATGTTGATTCGGCGCTCCGATGCCGACACGGAAGCAGGTACGGCGCCTGCGCTGCCGGGCATGGTCGCCCTGCAGCCCGGTTGCGAGGGGGTGCGCATCGTGCTCGATGGCGCAACAGCCACGGTGCGGCACGCACCTGCCATCGACCCGCGCCAGCAGGTGGCGGGATTTGCCGTCGTCAGCGCAGCGTCGAAGGAAGAGGCGATCGCGCGCGCGCAGGCCTGGCCGGTGCCCGAGGGCGCCAGTGTGGAGCTGGAAGTGCGCCTGATGGGTTGCCCGGGCGGCTGCGTCGAGTATGGCTTGCCGGAGCTGACACCCGATACCCGCGCCTACGCCGTGATCCTGCGCTCGGACGCCAACCTGGAAGCCGAGGTGCTGCCGCCCCAGTCCATGCTCGACGGCGTAGACG
>JBKHWY010000065.1:0-13798 GCA_046566285.1 Gammaproteobacteria bacterium
CAGGGCGACAAGGACGCCCAGTTCAACCTGGGCGTGATGCTGGCCAACGGCCAGGGCGTGGCGGTGGACGAAGCGCGCGCGCTGGGCTGGTACCAGCGCGCCGCCGAGCAGGGCCACGTGCTGGCCCAGTACAACCTGGGCAGCATGTATGCCAACGGGCGCGGCACCCAGGCCGACGCCGCCCGCGCGCTCGACTGGTACCGGCGCGCGGCCGACCAGGGCGCCATCAACGCCCAGTTCAACCTGGGCGTCATCTATGCCAACGGTCAGGGCGTGCCGCGCGACGACGCGCGCGCAGCGCACTGGTACCGCATCGCCGCCGAGCAGGGCGACGCCAGCGCGCAAAACAACCTGGGCGTCATGTACGCCAACGGCCAGGGCGTGCCGCGCGACGATGCGATGGCCGTGTTCTGGTATGGCCAGGCCGCCGAACAGGGCCATGCGCTGGCCCAGTTCAACCTGGGCAGCATGTACAACTCCGGGCGCGGGGTGCCGCGCGACAGCGTGCGCGCCTACATGTGGATGCTGCTGGCCGCCGACGGGGGCGACGAGACGGCCAGCGCCAGCAAGAGCGTGGTGGCGCGCCGCCTGACCCCCGCCGAAATCGGCTCCGCCCTCGACCTCACGCGCGCCTGGCAGCGCACCCACTGCAATGTCAACCCGGCACGCTGCGATTCCTGAGGCGTGAAAGCATGCCGTGATCTGTTGCGGCGCGCGCAGTCCGTCCTGCGTTTAATGACGCAAAGCACCAAAAGTTCTTCTGGGGAATCACTCCCAAGGCTACAATGAAGCGCTTGCCCATCCGGGCAGGCCCCTTGTCGCCCTTGCATGATTGCCTGATGAACTATTCGCTGCGTTTCCTGTCGCTGGCCTGCCTGATCGCCCCGGGCTTGGCCGTGCGCGCCGGCACGCTGACGGTGCAAGTGAGCGACGCGGCGGGCCAGCCGCTTGCCAACGCGGTGGTCACGGCTGAGGTCGAAGGCATCCCCGCCAGCCTCGCGCCCAGGACCGCCGTGATCGAGCAGCGCGGCCAGAAGTTCATTCCTTTGGTGAGCGTGGTGCAGACCGGTACCACCGTCTCGTTTCCGAACAACGACAAGTTCAAGCACCACATCTATTCGTTTTCGCCCGCCAAAAAGTTCGACCAGAAGCTGTATTCCGGCGTGGCCGCCGCACCCCAGGTGTTCGACAAGGCCGGCGTGGTCGTCCTCGGTTGCAATATCCACGACCGCATGGTGGCGTACATCAAGGTGGTCGAGACGCCGTACTTCGCCCGCACCGACGCGGCCGGCGTGGCGCGCCTCGAGCTGCCCGCCACGGGCCGCGCCACCGTCTCGGTCTGGCACTACAACATGAGTGCACCTGTTCCCGACCAGGGCGTTCAGCTCAAAAGCGCCGCGCCGCTGGCCTTCCGCCTGAGCTTGAAGCCGCCGATCCTGGACGAGGCCGACTGATGCGACTGCGTTTCGACAGCCTGGAGGGGCGCATCGCGGCCCTGTTCCTGCTCCTGATTATCGTGCTGCAGGCCATTGGCCTCCTGGTGATCCAGCGCGGGATCGACAACAATATCCGTGCCGAGATCGCCCATGAATTGCAGAACGGCGAGAAGGTCTTCCGCAAACTCATGGAGCAGAACGCCCAGAAGCAGCGCTTCTCGGCCGGCGTGCTGGCGCGCGACACTGCTTTTGTACAGGCCGTGGGCGGCAGCGCTGGAGGCGACCACGAAGGCGACCATGCCACCATCGCCTCGGCGCTGGAAAACAGCGGACGGCGCGCGCACGCCAACCTCACGATGCTGGTCAGCGGCGAGCGCCGCGTGCTGGTGCATACCGGCGTGGGCAAGTCCGGCCCCCTGGAAGAGCGCGTGCTGGGCATGCTCGATGCCGCCGAACGCGATGGCGCCAGTGCGATCGCCATCGTCGATGGCCGCCCGGTGCAGGTGGTGGTCATGCCCGTGCGCGCACCGATCACGATTGCCTGGGTGGTGATGGGGTTTGCGCTGGACCGCCAGCTGGCCGTGGACATGCAGCAGCTGTCGGAACTGCAGGTGGCCATCCTCACCCGGGAAGCGGCCGGCGAATGGCATCCGGTGGACGCCACCCTGGATGCCGACGACATGCAGGACGTGGCGCGCCAGCTGCGCCATGTGCCGCACGAACTGGCGCGCCCGGTGGAAATCGCCATCGACGGGGGCAAGTACAGCGCGCGCGTGGTGCCCATCGGGCTGCACGGCGAGCGCAGCGCCAGCGTCATGCTGGCGCGCTCGATCGACGACGCCACCGCCCAGTACAGCACCTTGACGCGCACCTTGCTGATCCTCGCCATCGCCGGCGCGGTGGTGGCGACCCTGGCCTCGATCCTGACGGCCAAGCGCATCGCCCAGCCGCTGCGCGACCTGGCCCGCACCGCGCGCCGCCTGGAGCAGGGCGACTACCGCGCCGGCATCGCCTCCACCCGCGACGACGAGATCGGCGCGCTGGCACGGGCCTTCGACGGCATGCGCGACGGGATCGCCCGGCGCGAACAGGAAATCCGCCGCCTGGCCTACTGGGACCCGCTGACCCACCTGCCCAACCGCGCCCAATTCGTGGTGCTGCTCGACCAGGCCATCGCGCGCGCCGAGGAGCGTGAACAGGTGGTGGTGCTGATGATGGACCTGGACCGCTTCAAGCATGTCAACGACGTGCTGGGCCACAGCTTCGGCGACGCGCTGCTGCGCCAGGTGGCCGAGCGCCTGCAGGGCCAGCTGGCCAGCGTGCACGCGCCAGCCCAGCTGGCGCGCCTGGGCGGCGACGAATTCGCCGTGCTGCTGCCCGGCGTGGGCGTGGCCCAGGCCCAGGCCATTGCCGCACGCATCCTGCATGCGCTGGAACTGCCGCTGTCGCTGGACGACCAGACCGTGGACATCGGCGCGGGTGTGGGCATCGCCGTGTTCCCCGAGCATGGCAGCAGCGCGGAGGCGCTGATGTCGATGGCCGAGGTGGCGATGTACGCGGCCAAGCAGCGCGGTGACGGCGCCGTGCTGTACGACTCCGCCATGGACAAGGGCAGCGAACAGGGCCTGGGCCTCTTGACCGAACTGCGCAACGCCATCGAACGCAATGAACTGCGCCTGCATGTGCAGCCCAAGCTGCAGCTGGACACCGGCGCCGTGGTGGGCGTGGAAGCGCTGGTGCGCTGGCAGCATCCGGAACGGGGCAACGTGTTCCCCGATGAATTCATTCCGTTTGCCGAGCAGACCGGTTTCATTCGCGTGCTGACGCGCTGGGTGCTGGAGCAGTCGGCCATGCTGGCGCGCTCGCTGGCTGTTCAAGGCATCGAGATCAAGGTGTCGGTGAACCTGTCCACCCGCGACCTGCTCGACCAGGACCTGCCGGCCAAGTTCAGCGACATCCTCGCGCGCCACCAGGTCGAGCCGCACAGCTTCTGCCTGGAGATCACCGAGAGCGCCATCATGGACGACCCGGTGCGCGCGCAGGGCACGCTCGAGCGCCTGCACGCGATGGGAGTGGACCTGTCGATCGACGATTTCGGCACCGGCTACTCGTCGCTGGCGTATCTCAAGCGCTTGCCGGTGGACGAACTGAAGATCGACAAGTCGTTCGTCCTGAACATGGAAAACGACGTGGGCGACACCAAGATCGTGCGCTCGACCATCGACCTGGGCCACAACATGGGCCTGCGCGTGGTGGCCGAGGGCATCGAGAGCGAAGCCGTGTGGCGCCTGCTGGCGGCGCTCGGCTGCGACCAGGGCCAGGGCTACTTCATGAGCCGGCCGATTCCCGCCGAGCGCCTGGCGGACTGGATCCGCGCCTGGGTTCCGCCCCTCAAGTCCGCGCTGCCGTATGCGGAAGGCATGCCCGCCGCCGCGCTAGCGGTGCACCACCACGAGTAAGGCGCGCGCCTCGGTCTTGCCGGGGTTGCGCAGCAGGTGCGCGCTGTCGCCCGGATAGCGCGCCGTCGCTCCGGCGCGCAGGCGCTGCGTTTCGCCCGCCACCGTCACTTCCACCACCCCATGCAGCACTGTCAGGTGCTCGCGTGCACCCGGATCGTGCGGCTGCGACGCCAGTTCGCCGCCGGCGGCCAGGGTCAATTCATACCACTCGCATTGGCCGGCCAGCTCCATCGGCCCCAGGATGCGCAGCGCGTAGCCGGCATGCTCGCCCGGCAGCGTCGGCGTCTCGTGCGCTTCCACGATCTGGATCTTCGGCTGCGGCCGCGCCGTGGTGGACAGCAGTTCGGCGATCGGCACCCCCAGGGCGTTGGCCAGGCGCCAGGTGACGGCGATGGTCGGGTTGGCCTTTTCGCGCTCGATCTGCGACAGCATCGACTTGGACACCCCGGCCATGCGCGATAGGTCGTCCAGGGTCAGCCCGCGCGCCAGGCGCAGACGTTGCAGTGTGGCACCGACTTCAGGCGGGGAGTTGGACTGTACGGAGGGGTTCATCGTTTTTCAGGTACATTCAGGCGGATTCAGACAGATTCAGGCGTCCGGCCGGCTTGCCAAGCCCGACTGCCCGGGGTATATTCATTATATCGAACCACAAGTTCGATATATCGGAATCGAATGGTTTTGCTAAACAGGTGCACCAACGATACCACGCCACTCGCGTTACCACGGAGTCCACAGCATGAATGAACACAGCGGCGAACCCAGCGCCAAGGCCGACTTCTACGGCGCCCTGCGCGCCAATCTCGACACGCTGCGCGAACAGGGCTTGTACAAGCCCGAGCGCGTACTGGCCTCGCGCCAGGGCGCCGAAGTGCAGGCCGAGGACGGCCGCACCCTCATCAATATGTGCGCCAACAACTACCTGGGCCTGTCCGGCGACCTGCATACCCAGCAGGCGGCCATCGCCGCCACCGAACGCTATGGCTACGGCCTGTCGTCAGTGCGCTTCATCTGCGGCACCCAGACCGTGCACAAGGAACTCGAAGCGGCGCTGGCGCGCTTTCTCGGCACCGAGGATTGCATCCTGTACGCCGCCGCGTTCGACGCCAACGGCGGCCTGTTCGAGCCCCTGTTCGGGGAAGACGATGCGATCATCTCCGACGCCCTGAACCACGCCTCGATCATCGACGGCATCCGTCTGTCCAAGGCGGCGCGCTATCGCTACCAGCACAATGACATGGCCGACCTGGAAGCCCAGCTGAAGCTGGCCGCGGGCGCGCGCCACCGGGTCATCGCCACCGATGGCGTGTTCTCGATGGACGGCACCATCGCCCAGCTGGACCAGATCTGCGCGCTGGCCGAGCGTTACGACGCCCTCGTCATGATCGACGAATGCCACGCGTCCGGCTTCATGGGCCGGACCGGGCGCGGCACCCACGAGCACCACAACGTCATGGACAAGGTGGACATCATCACCGGCACGCTGGGCAAGGCCCTGGGCGGCGCGATGGGGGGCTTTACCGCCGGACGCAAGGAAGTGATCGACACGCTGCGCCAGAAGTCGCGCCCCTACCTGTTTTCCAATTCGCTGGCGCCCGCGATTGCCGGCGCCTCGCTCGCGGTGCTCGATCGCATCAGTGCCTCCACCGAACTGCGCGACCGGCTGATGGACAATGCCGCCTACTTCCGCGAACGGGTGCAAGCCATCGGCTTTACCATCAAGCCGGGCACCCATCCGGTGATTCCCGTGATGCTGTTCGAAGCGCCCATCGCCCAGCGCTTTGCCGCGCGCATGTTCGAGCTGGGCGTGCTGCTGTCGGGCTTTTTCTATCCCGTGGTGCCGATGGGCCAGGCGCGCGTGCGCGTGCAGCTCTCGGCCGCGCACACGCGCGCGCAGCTCGATACCGTGCTGCGTGCCTTCGAGCAGGCCGGGCGCGAGCTGGGCATCCTGACTCGGCATCCATAACCAGGAGGGCGCATGGAACGCATACTCGTCATCGGCGCCAATGGCCAGATCGGCAGCGAGCTGGTGGAAGCGCTGGCGCGCCGCCACGGCGCGGCCAATGTGATCGCCGCCGACATCGGCAGCGATAACCTGCATGGCGCCGAGCGCTACGTCCAGCTGGACGTGCTGGACCGGGCCCGGCTCACCGCCCTCATCGCCCAGGAGAACGTCAGCCAGGTCTATCAACTGGCGGCGCTGCTGTCGGCCACGGCCGAGAAGATGCCGCTCAAGGCCTGGCAGCTGAACATGGAAGGGCTGCTGAACATCCTGGAGATCGCGCGCGAGCGCAATGCCGCCGGCACGCCGCTGCAAGTGTTCTGGCCCTCGTCGATTGCCGCGTTCGGGCCGCACACCCCGGCCGACGGCACGCCGCAGTATTCGGTCATGGACCCGACCTCGATCTACGGCATCAGCAAACTCGCCGGCGAGCGCCTGTGCGACTACTACTTCAGCCACTACGGGGTGGACGTGCGCAGCATCCGCTACCCCGGCATCATCAGCTGGAAGTCGCCGCCCGGTGGCGGCACCACCGACTATGCGATCGCGATCTTCCACGCCGCGCTCAAGGGCGAGCCTTACCGGTGCTTCCTGGAGGCCGACACCACGCTGCCGATGATCTACATGCCCGATGCGATCCGCGCCACCATCGAATTGATGGAAGCGCCCGCCGAGCGCGTGAAGATCCGCTCGTCCTACAACGTGGGCGGCTTCTCGTTCAACCCGGCCGAACTGGTCGAGGCCATCCGCGCGCATTTGCCGGGATTTACGATCGTCTACCAGCCCGATGCCCGCCAGGCCATCGCCGCCAGCTGGCCGCACAGCATCGACGACGGCGAAGCACGCGCCGACTGGGGCTGGGCGCCGCGCATCAACCTGGCCGAGATGGTGGCCGACATGCTCGAGCATATCGACACCCAGGTCGGCCAGGCCGCTTAGGTCCCTTAGGTCCCTTAGGTCCACCACGTTCACCGGGTTTATCATGGACATGAGCGTCTTCGATCTGTTCAAGATCGGCATCGGGCCTTCCAGCTCGCACACGGTAGGCCCGATGGTGGCGGCGCGCCGCTTCCTGCTCGAATGCGGCCCGCTCGACCGTGCGGCGGGCATCGAAGTGGCCCTGTACGGATCGCTCGCGCTGACCGGCGTGGGCCACGGCACCGATACCGCCGTGATCCTGGGCCTGTTGGGCGAAACCCCGCAGGACATCGACCCCGCGAGCGTGCCCGCCCGGCTGGCCGAGGTGGAGCGCGCGGGGCAGCTCAAGCTGCTCGGTACAAAAGCGGTGCCGTTCGAGCGTGGTCGCGCGCTGCAGTTTCGCACCGCCGAAACCCTGCCCGAGCACCCCAACGGCATGCGCTTCACCCTGATGCAGGACGATGGAAGCCGCATCGAGCGGGTGTTCTACTCCATCGGCGGCGGTTTCGTGCGCGCCGAGGGCGAGGCCGAGCACGTGGATGCGCGCGCTGCGCCGCCGCCGTACCCGTTCGACACCATGGAGCAGCTGCTTGCGCATGGCACGCGCACTGGCCTGTTGATCCCCGCCATGCTGAGGGCGAACGAATGCGCGCGCATGCCTGAAGCTGCGCTGGACGCGGGCCTGGACCGCATCTGGTCCGTCATGCGCAGCTGTATCGAGCAGGGCCTGGGCAAGAGCGGCCAGCTGCCGGGAGGGCTGAACGTCAAGCGCCGCGCGGCGCAGTTATGGCAGCAGGTGGTCGGCGCAGCGGGCGAGACTGCGCACGCCGACGAGCTGCCGCACGATACCCTGCACCACGTGACCCTGTACGCGATGGCGGTCAACGAGGAAAACGCCGCGGGCGGGCGGGTCGTGACGGCGCCCACCAACGGCGCGGCCGGGATCATTCCGGCCGTGCTGCGCTACTACGTGGAGGACTGCAAACCCAGCGACCCGGTGGCCGGCGTGCGCGACTTCCTCCTGAGCGCCGCCGCCATCGGCATGCTGTGCAAGAAGAACGCCTCGATCTCGGCGCCGAAGTCGGCTGCCAGGGCGAGGTGGGCGTGGCCTGCGCCATGGCCGCCGCCGGACTGGTGGCAGCCCTGGGCGGCAGCAATGGACAAATCGAGAATGCCGCGGAAATCGGCATCGAACATCACCTTGGCATGACCTGCGACCCCATTGGCGGGCTGGTGCAGATCCCCTGCATTGAACGCAACGGCATGGGTGCGGTCAAAGCCATCACGGCCGCCTCGCTGGCGTTGAAGGGCGACGGCACCCACTTTGTCAGTCTGGACAACGTCATCGACACCATGCGCCAGACAGGAGCGGACATGCAGGTCAAGTACAAGGAAACCTCGCTGGGCGGATTGGCCGTGCATGTGGTGACGGTGAACCACCCGGCCTGCTGAACGGGACCCCGTCATGCCCATGCTTGGTATCAGCCTCAATGAACAGCACATCGCCAGCTTGCCGACCGAGCAGATGGACCTGGTGAGCGTGCGCGTGTTCGGCAACCGCAAGCTGGAGCAGTTCGCGGTCATCGATGCCGACGGTGCCGCCTATCTGGGCCCGGGCGCGCCCACGCCGCTCGACTGGCTGACCGAATATCCCGTCGAGGATGGCGATGCGGTGACGGTGCACTTCGGCGCCGCCGCCGCCGCTCCGTCCCCAAGCATGCCGCCGGCGGCCCGCATGGACTTCACGCCCGACAGCGACGTGCGCAGCGCCTGGGCGGCGATGCCACTGCTGCGCCCGGGCTACACGCTCGAGCTGTCAACCACGGCGGGCCAGACCTGCCGCGTGTCCACCGCCGCCGGCGACGAATCGCTCTCGGTGGTGTGCACCTGGCACAAGAGCGAGCCGCAGCTCTGTCGCATCTGGGTCAGCACGCGCGCACTGGCGGGCGATGGCGACCCGGGGCCGACCGGGAACGCGCGCATCGTGCTCTCAGCAGGGGAGGCGGTGACGGTGCGGTTCCAGCGTCACGAGGGTGGATGAAGCCAGAAAGACAAGGTTGACAATTGGGTCAGCCGGAGTGCTATGCTGTTCCCCCGACCATGCACACATCGGCGAGGACATCATGAAATCAAGACTGGAACGCAACGGGTGGTACGTCGGGCTGACCTCTGTCCTGTCGGCCCTGCTGACGGTGCCCTTGCTTAAGTATGCCGGAGTGCCCGACAGTGGCGGCCAGGCCCGCTTCATCGTGTTTTTCTTCTGCTTTGCCGGCATCCAGCGCGCCCTGTCGCTGCTGGGATGGCTGCTGGTGATGCTGGTGGCGCCGGCGAACAAGGTGGTGCGCGAGCATGACTGAGGCGATCGCGCACCGATGAACCGTTCCGCTTATCGAAGCGCAGCGCCGTGGCTGGCGACCATCCTCATGGTCCTGTGCGCGCCCGCGTTTGCGGCGGACGCTGAAGACGATCCTGTGCAAGTGTGCAGCGCGCACAGCCAGGCCGGCCTGCGCGACTGCCTGGTCGCACAACTGAAGGAAAGCGGCGAGGTGCTGGCGCGCGCCGAAGCCCAGGCCGGGAAAGACCTGGCCGCCTGGGACGAGGACGCCAGGTACATCAGGCAGGCGCAAAACCGCCTGAAGGCGGCTGGCAGCGCCCATGCGCGCTATGTGCAGAGCGAGTGTGCGTTCGCCGCAGCGCTGGTGGGCGGCGCAGCCGGCAACGCGTCCGAACAGCGCCGCATGGCGTGCGTCATTCGCCTCAACACCGCGCGCGCCCGCCAGTTGGCCGAGTCCACCGGCGCCTTGCCGCACACGCCGGGGCGCTAGGCGCCGACCGGGATCAGTGCTGCTGCGCCGCCTTGGCGCGCAGCGCTTCCAGTGTCTTGGGCAGGCTGTCCTTGCTCATGCTCTCGACGATCCAGCCGGCGCCCAGCGGCACGGGGCCCGGATTGGTGTAGACGTAGTACTGCACCGCCGTCCTGCCGTTGGCCGCGGGCGCGAGCTGCCAGTAGCCGTCGGTGTCGGCAATCGTTTCTTCAGGCTTCAGGCCTGGGGTGGGCACCAGCTTCCACGCCAGCCGGCATTGCTGGGGCGTGGTGGCGGGCGTCATCTTCAAGCGGTACTGCTTGGTTTTCCCGAGCGGGAGCTTGAGCGACATGTCCACCAGCGTATCGCTGCTTGAACCGCGCGTGACCACCGTCTTCGACACGCTCGGCATGAAGCCGGGATAGGCGGCGTAGTCCTGGATGATGGCGCACAGGCGCGCCATCGGAGCGTTGATGAGGGTGACGGCCAGGAAGGCCTTGCCTTCCGCTTTGGTCGCCACCTCCTGCAAGGCGACCTTCGATTCGCTCAAGGTGGCCACGTCCACGCTTTCGGCGGACGCACACAGGGGAGCGGCCAGGGCGACGCCAAGCCCGGTAATGATCAACAAATGCTTCATGCTTCCTCGATAAGGGCGCGGACGGCGTCGAGGTCGACCACGCGCAGATAGGTTTCGATATTGCGCCACATGGAATGGTAGCCGTAGCCGCCATGCTTGAGCTCTTCCCAGGCGTCGGCCTTGCTGCGGCCCTGGAACAGGATGCGGTACATGGCCGAGACCAGGCCGGTGCGGTCGGCGCCATGCTGGCAGTGCAGCAGCACCACGCCGTCCTGTTCGGCCGTGCGGATCGCCTTCAGCGCCGCGGCCACCTTGCGATCGCTGATGGCCCAGGTATTGATGGGCACCCGCACCGCCTTAATGCCGCTGCCGGCCAGGAGCGCGCTGTCGGCATGGAAGGCACGCAGGTTCACCACCGTTTTCACGCCCAGCGCCTGCAGCCGGGATACGTCGCTCTTGCGCAAGCGCGCGCTGCGCAGCAGGGTAGGGGAGACGCGATACAGGTTGGCGCGTTCATCGATGGCTTCGGCCCATTCGCTCTTGCGCGCCGCCGCGTTTGCGGCTGAATGTGCGGCTGAACGTGCGGCTGAACGTGCGGGCCCGGTGAGCAGGGCGCGATGGCAAAGGCGAGGCGGCGGCGTAGTCGCAGTCCATTACTCATGCCTGCGCCTCCAGCACGCGTGCCAGCACCTTCGCCCCGGCGCTTGGGCGCCCCAGCGCGCGTGCCTTGGCGGCCATCTCGGCCAGCTTGGAGGGATGCTCCAGCAGCCAGCGCACCCGGTAGGCCAGCGAGGCGGCGTCGAACGCCTTCAGCGCCACGCCCTGTTCCAGCAGATGGTCGGCATTGCGCTCTTCCTGGCCGGGAATGGGCGAATTGACGATCATCGGCAAACCCATGGCCAGGCATTCGGAGGTAGTCAAGCCGCCCGGCTTGGTGATGACCAGGTCGGCGCACGCCATCAGGCGCTCGACCTGGTGGGTGAAGCCCTGGGCCAGCAGGCGGCCGGGATGGCGTTCGGCCAGGCGCTGCAGGGCCGCCAGCGCTTCGGCGTTCTTGCCCGCCAGGACGATCAGCTGGAAGTTGTCGCCGAGTTGGAGCAGCGACTGGGCGATGGTGTCCAGGCTCCCGAGACCGGCGCCGCCGCCCATCAGGAGGAACGTCGTGCGGGCCGGGTCCAGGCCGAATTCGGCGGCGCAGTCGGCGCGCGCCAAGCGCTGGCCGAATGCCGGCATGATGGGAATGCCGGCCACGTGGATCTTGTCGTCGCCGATGCCGGCCTCGCGCATGCGGAACGCCACTTCCTCGTTGGCGGCAAAGTAGCCGTCGATGTGCTCATGCACCCACATGCGGTGCAGATCGAAGTCCGTCACCTGTACCCACACCGGGCAAGCCAGTTGGCCCAGGCGGCGTGCGCGCGAGAGCAGTTCGGCCGGCAGGAAGTGGGTACAGACGATGGCATCCGGCGCGAAGGCGGCGATCTCCTTGAGCAGGGGCCGTGTGTTCAGGCGTTCGATGCCGCGCCGCAGGCGTTCCATCGAGCTGTCGGGGCGTGCCTCGTTGGAGGCGTGGTACATCACGCCCCACAGGGCGGGCAGGCGGTTGACCAGCTTGATGTACACGTCCGTGTACAGCTTGCGAAAGCCGGAGGTGACGAAGTCCATCACATCGATGTGACGCACCTGGGTCGCCTCGTCGGCGTGGGCCCGGATGGCTTCGGCCGCGCGCATGTGGCCGGCGCCGGCGGAGACGCTTAACAGCAAGATCTTTTTGACACTCATGAACGAAATGCAGGCAGGCAAAACGCACATGATAGCAGTAGGCCTGCGCAGTTTTCCAATTTGGCAAGTCGAATGCCTGGTTTGACAGCCGCTCTGACTGCCGGTTCCCCGCATGCGATCCCACAGGCCTGCTGCGCCGAACTATAATAGCAATCTGTTCTCGTACGCCAACCGGATTGTTATCTATGCACTACGTGTCTACCCGCGCCGCCAAGTCGGACGCTTCCCAGGTTCCCCAACAATTTTCCGACATCCTGCTGGGCGGCCTGGCCCCGGACGGTGGCCTGTACCTGCCGGCCGAGTACCCGCGGGTGTCGGGCGCGGAACTGGACGCGTGGCGCAAGCTGTCCTACGCCGACCTGGCCTACGAGATCCTGCAGAAGTTCGCCACCGACATTCCGGAAGCAGACCTGCGCGCGCTGACGCAAAAAACCTACACGGCCGAGGTGTACCGCAATGCCCGCGCGGGCGAGTCGGCCGCCGAGATCACCCCGCTGCGCGTGCTCGAGCAGAAGGATGGCGCCACGCTGGTGCTGCAAGCCCTGTCGAACGGCCCCACGCTGGCGTTCAAGGACATGGCCATGCAGCTCCTGGGGAACCTGTTCGAATACACGCTGGCCAAGACCGACGCTGAACTGAACATTTTCGGGGCCACCTCGGGCGACACCGGCAGCGCGGCCGAATACGCGATGCGCGGCAAGCGCGGCATCCGTGTCTTCATGCTGTCGCCGCACCGGAAGATGAGCGCGTTCCAGACCGCCCAGATGTTCAGCCTGCAGGACCCGAACATCTTCAACATCGCCGTCGAAGGCGTGTTCGACGATTGCCAGGACCTGGTCAAGGCCGTCTCCAACGACCTGCCGTTCAAGGCGCGCCAGAAGATCGGCACCGTCAATTCCATCAACTGGACCCGCGTCGTGGCCCAGGTGGTGTACTACTTCCGCGGCTACCTGGCCGCCACCACGGACAACAGCCAGAAAGTGTCGTTCACCGTCCCGTCGGGGAACTTCGGCAATATCTGCGCCGGCCACATCGCCCGCATGATGGGTCTGCCGATCTCGCGCCTGATCGCCGCCACCAACGAGAACGATGTGCTGGACGAATTCTTCCGCACCGGCGTCTACCGGGTGCGCAAGTCCGCCGAGACCTACCACACCAGCAGCCCGTCGATGGACATCTCCAAGGCCTCGAACTTCGAGCGCTTCGTCTACGACCTGGTGGGCGGCGACGCCGAGCGCGTGCGCGCGCTGTTCGCCAAGGTCGAGACCCAGGGCGGCTTCGATTTGTCCGGCAAACCCGGCAGCGATGGCGACGAATTCCAGAAGGTGGCGCAATACGGCTTCGGTTCGGGCAAGTCCACCCACGCGGACCGCGTGGCGACCATCCGCTCGGTGCGCGAGCAGTACGGCATCACCATCGACACCCACACCGCCGACGGCGTGAAGGTGGCGCGCGAGTACCTCGAACCGGGCGTGCCGATGATCGTGCTGGAGACCGCGCTGGCCGCCAAGTTCAACGAGACCATCCTGGAAGCGCTGGGCACGGATGCTCCGCGCCCGAGCGGTTTTGAAAACATCGAATCGCTGCCGCAGAAGTACGTGGTGATGCCGGCCGACGTGGTGCAGATGAAGGACTTCATTGCCCGTAACACGGGCCTGTAAGCCATGAGCGCCGACGTGAAGAAACACGCGGCGCCGCTGCGCCCCGTGGCCGACGCCCTCGCCATCCTGATGGCGGCCGCCCGCCCCATCGACGGCGTCGAGGAGATCCCGACGCTGGAAGCCATCGGGCGCGTGCTGGCCAACAGCCAGCATTCCACCATCGAC
>JBKHWY010000066.1:0-13766 GCA_046566285.1 Gammaproteobacteria bacterium
GGGTGCGCCGGAAGAAAACGACGACTCCTACATCGTCATCGGCAGCGACAACCGCGCCGGCGGCGCCAGCGCCGCCCAGCGCTTCGTCGAACAGGGCCGGCGCCGCCTGGTGTTCCTGGGCGACGTCGACCACGCCGAAGTGCGCGAGCGCTGCGCCGGCTTCATCGACACCATTGGCGAACAGGGTGCGGTGCACATCATCCGCCCGCGCGCGTTCACCTTCGAGGCCGGTTTCGACAGCATCGTCGCCGCCCTGAAGAAAAAGAACGCCGCCATCGACGGCGTGTTCGCCGCCAGCGACCTCCTGGCCATGGGGGCGATCCGCGCGCTGACCGAGCATCACCTGCGCGTGCCGGAAGACGTGTCGGTGATCGGCTACGACGACACCCCGGCCGCGGCCACCTTCGTGCCGCCATTGACCAGCGTGCACCAGTACCTGCGCGACGGCGGCGTGCTCCTCGCACGCAAGATGCTCAGCGTCGTCAAGGGCGAAGCCACCAGTTCGGAAAAGCTGCCCACCGCGCTGATCGTGCGCGCCACTTAAAAAAGCCGCCGACGGCAAAACCGAGATACAAGCTACCGTCGGCGGCAAACCAGCCCACGGAAGGTGATGCCGTGGGCCGAGCATGCATTGCAGGACACAACCCCCGCAATGGCCAGAGAGGCAGGCACATTAGACACGCTAATGTTATCGATGTCAATCGCCCAAGCCGGGAATGGAGCCCGCCAGGAAATGAGCGCGTCCCTGCCTAGTGTGAAAACGATACCACGCGGCCGATCTTTCTGTTGCCGATTAGTCAAATCTTCATTAATCTCGAACAACGTTGCGTTTTTTATCAACGCCAACGTGCGCCCGCTGGGACATCGCGGGCGCGGACGGGGTCGCACAGCCCTGCCCGGCCATTCCTTAAAGATAGCTATCCACAATCAAAAACCATAAGGCGCGCAGTCGTCCTGCACGGGCGCGCCATCAAAGGAGGAGAGATGAAGTTGAAGCCAGCAGTAGCGCTGCTTGCCGCCGCGCTGACCGTGTCGTCGGCAGCGTTTGCGGAAACGTATCCAGAACACTATCAATGGGACGCCGTCGCCATGGGAGGCGGCGGATTCGTCTCCGGCATCGTGACCAGCAAGAGCGAACGGGGCGTCATCTATGCCCGTACCGACGTCGGCGGCGCCTACCGCTGGGATGCGAGCGCCGGCCGCTGGATCTCGATGCTCGACTGGATCGGGCCGGACCAGGTTGGCCTCCTGGGCATCGAATCGCTGGCGGTGGACCCGAAAAACGCGGCGAACGTCTACATGCTGGCCGGCACCGCCTACTTCAACAACGGCAAGACCGCCATCCTGCGCTCGAACGACTACGGCAAGACCTTCACCACCATCGACGTGACGGCCCAGTTCAAGGCGCACGGCAATGGCGCCGGCCGCGCCAACGGTGAAAAGCTGCAGGTCGATCCGGGTTCGTCCAACGTGCTGTATGTGGGCACCCGTTCGGGCGCCCTGCTGCGCAGCCTTGATGCAGGCGCCACCTGGAGCCCGCTGGCCTCGCTGTCGCTCGGCGCGGTATCGGAAAACGGCATCAGCTTCGTGCTGCTCGATCCGGCCAGCGTGAAGAACGGCCGCGCCCAGCGCATTTTCGTCGGCGTATCGCGGGTGGGCTCGAGCGGGCCGAACCTGTACTACAGCTATGACGGCGGCAAGAGCTTCCTGGAGGTCAAGGGCGGGCCCACCAGCCTGTCGCCGCAACGGGCCGTCATCTCGTCCAAGGGCAAGCTCTACATCACCTACGCCGATGGGGTCGGGCCCGGCTGGAGCGATGCCGGCAAGCTCACCACCGGCGCGGTCTATGAATACAATGCCGTGAGCGGCAACTGGACCGACGTCACGCCCCTGAAACGCAACCATCCCTACTCGGGCATCAGCGTGGACCCCAACAACCCTCAGCACCTGGTGGCCTCGACCATCAACACCTGGTGGCCGCAGGGCCAGCACGGCTGGGGCGACCGCATCTACACCTCGCGCGATGCCGGCCGCACCTGGGTCGATGTGCTCGATCCCGGTACCAAGGTCGACAATAAGGGCGCGGCCTGGATCGACGACAAGGCCATTCACTGGACCAGTTCGATCGAATTCGATCCCTTCGACACCCGCAGCGTGCTGGTCACGTCCGGCAATGGCCTGTTCCGCACCGCCAACATCGACACCCCGGCGCCGCTGTGGGACTTCAATGTCCAGGGACTGGAAGAAACCGTGCCGTTCGGCGCGATCAGCGTGCCGGGCGGCCCGCTGCTGTCGGTGGTCGGCGACTACGACGGCTTCAGCTCGTTTAACCCGCAGCAGTACGGCACCCAGCACACGCCGACCATGGGCACCACCATGGGCCTGGCGGTGGCAGGCGCCAACCCGGCGTATGTGGCGCGCGCCGGCAGCAAGCTCTTCACCAGCACCAATGGCGGCGCCAGCTGGAACGAGGCCCCGGCGATCAAGGGCGCCCAAGGCCAGGTGGCCTTCTCGGCCGACGGCGCGGCCTTGCTGCACAGCCCGCAGGATTCGACCACCACCTACCGCTCCACCGACCTGGGCGGCAGCTGGACGGCCGTGACGGGGCTGGGCGTCAAATCGGCCTACCCGGTGGGGGATGCCGTCAATCCGGCCCGCTTCTACGCCTACGATCCGGCCGCCGGGCGGCTGCTGGCCAGCGTGGATGGCGGCGCCAGCTTCGCGCCGGCGGGCACGCTGCCGGCCTGGGGCGCCAAGCTGATCCGGGCAACCCCTGGGCATGAAGGCGACCTGTGGGCTTGCGCGGGCGGGCTGCAGCATTCCGCCAACGCGGGCGCCAGCTTCACCAGGGTGTCCGCCGTCAACGACTGCGCGGCGGTGGGCCTGGGCAAGGAAGCGCCCGGCGCCAGCTACCCCACCGTGTACATCTGGGGCAGCGTGGGCAAGGTGCGCGGCCTGCTGCGCTCCACGGACCAAGGCGCCACCTGGGTGAAGGTCAACGACGACGCCCACCAGTACGGCGGCCTGGGCAACGGCCAGTTTGTCAGCGGCGACATGAATACCTTCGGCACGGTGTACATGAGCACGGTCGGGCGCGGCCTGGTCTACGGCAAGGCCGACAGCGCGGGCGACGTGGTAGTGACGCCGGCGGTACCGGAAGTGGTGCAGCCGACACACAACACCTGCGTCTACGAAAAGACCGCCGACTGGGGCAATGGCCACAACGCGGCCATCCGCATCACCAACAATGGCACGGTAACCTTGCCGGGCTGGAAGGTGACCTGGACCTACCCGGACAGTTCGTCCGTGGCCGCCTTCTGGAACGCCGCCGTCACCGGCAACGCGCCGACCTATTCGGCCACGCCGAACCAGCCCTGGAATACGGAAATCGCGCCGGGCGGCACGGCTGAATTCGGGATCACGGTGTCCGGTTCGGGAATTCCCACCTTTGTCGGCGACAGCTGCCAGTAAGCCCAGTCAAACATCAACATCGTGAACAGAATTTTCATGAACAAGACCTTGTACCACCTGCTGGCTGCCGCAGCGCTGGCCCTTGCCGCACCTGCCCAAGCGAGCATCGTGGATTTCGACGCGCTGAACGCGGACGCTTCGCTGTCGAGCCTGGAGGACTTCAACCCGTACGCTGGCCTCACCTGGAGCCAATGGTTCCTGGGCGACACCGGCGTCGAAGGCTACGACAACGCGGCCCACTCCGGCAGCAACTACGTCATGAACGGCTATGGCGTGGATGCACTGGAAGTGGCCAGCGCCAGCGCGTTTCACTTCACCGGCGCCTGGTTTGTCGCGCCGAACATCAACGGCGCGCGTGCCAGCTGGGTCAACATCAGCGCCTACGACTCGGCTGACGGGCTGATCGGTAGCACTGGCAACATCGCCATCGACACCAGCTACCGCTGGGTTGCGGCGGACTTTGCCAACGCTACCCGGCTGGTGGTCTCGCGTGACGAAGGCTTCTTTGCGATGGACGACGTCACGTTCGCCTCCGCCAGCCCAGTGCCCGAGCCGGCCACGGTGACGCTGTTCGGCGCGGGCGCGCTGGGCCTGTGCCTGTGGAGGCGCCAGCGCCGCGCGTAAGCGTGGCCAACCCCATCCCTGCTTTGCAGGGGTGGGGGTATGCCGCAACGGTGAGAAGTCGAAAGATGGGCGATGAAAGACAGGCGGCAATAACAAAAAGGCCCTCGCTTCGGAGGGCCTTTTCTTGCTACTGGCGGAGAGGGTGGGATTCGAACCCACGGTAGGGGGAAACCCTACGCCTGATTTCGAGTCAGGTACATTCGACCACTCTGCCACCTCTCCGGTGTTCTATTCGAGCGCTTGGGTCAGCGGACTTACGACTATCCCAAGGGTGGTCTGGTAACTGCTTCGGAACTGCCTTGCTTCGCTGCCTTACTTAGTGCTCTGTACTGCAGCGAGGACAAAATTATAGCAAGAATTCGACAAAACGGAAGAGCAAATTTTGATCTTTCCAGAAAAATCTTTGCCGTCGAATCTTACGCAGCCGGCGCCAGACGCTCCAGTCCGCCCATGTACGGACGCAATACCTGTGGGATCTCCACGCTGCCGTCGGCCTGCTGGTAGTTCTCCAGCACCGCCACCAGCGTGCGGCCCACGGCGAGACCCGAACCGTTGAGGGTATGCAGCAGTTCCGGCTTGCCGGCGGCGTTGCGGAAGCGCGCCTGCATGCGACGCGCCTGGAAGGCTTCGCAGTTCGACAGCGAGGAAATCTCGCGATAGGTGTTCTGCGCGGGCAGCCAGACTTCCAGGTCGTAGGTCTTGGCGGCGCCGAAACCCATGTCGCCGGTGCACAGCGACATCACGCGGTAAGGCAAGCCCAGGCCTTGCAGGATGGCTTCGGCGTGCCCCACCATCTCGTCCAGCGCGGCGTACGAGCTGTCCGGATGCACCACCTGGACCATCTCGACCTTGTCGAACTGGTGCTGGCGAATCATGCCGCGCGTGTCGCGCCCGTAGCTGCCCGCTTCCGAGCGAAAGCATGGCGTGTGCGCCGTCATTTTCAGCGGCAGCGTATCGAGCGCCACGATCTCGTCGCGCACCAGGTTGGTCAGCGAGACTTCCGAGGTGGGGATCAGGTAGAAATTCTCGCCCTCGCCTTCCACGCCGCCCTTCTTCACCGAGAACAGGTCGGCTTCGAACTTCGGCAGCTGGCCGGTGCCGCGCAGCGAATCGGCATTGACCATGTACGGGGTGTAGCACTCGGTGTAGCCGTGCTGGCCGGTGTGGGTGTCGAGCATGTACTGCGCCAGCGCGCGATGCAGGCGGGCGATGCCGCCCTTCATGACCGAGAAGCGCGAGCCGGTCAGTTTGGTGGCGACGTCGAAGTCCAGGCCCAGCGGCGCGCCGATGTCCACGTGGTCGCGCACCTCGAAATCAAAGCTGCGCGGCGTGCCGACCCGGCGCACTTCCACGTTGGCCGATTCGTCCTGGCCGACCGGCGTCGATTCATGCGGCAGGTTGGGCACCGCTTCGATGAAGGTGGCCATCTTCGTCTGCACATCGGCCAGCGCCACTTCGTTGGCCTTGAGCTCGTCGCCCAGCCCGCCGACTTCCGCCATCACGGCCGAGGTATCCTCGCCTTTACCCTTCAACATGCCGATCTGCTTGGACAGCGAGTTCCGCTTGTTCTGCAAGTCTTCGGTGCGCTTCTGGATGGCCTTGCGCTCCGCTTCCAGCGCGTTGAAACCTGCCACGTCCAGCTGGTACTTACGGGTCGCCAGGCGCGCCGCGACGTTGTCGATGTCTTTGCGAAGAAGTTGGATGTCTATCATTGGGGTTGGAAGCAGAGATGTAGATATGTAGGTATGTCGAAAGCGCAATTGTACCAAGTGCCGCGCTGGAAGGCTCTTCGCTAGGAGCGCGCTTCGTCGTCCAGGCTGCGCAACCAGGCCAGCTTTTCGGCAATCTTGGCTTCGATGCCGCGCGGGACCGGTTCGTACCAGCCCGGTTCGGCCATGCCGTCCGGCAGGTAGGTCTCGCCGGCGGCATACGCGTGCGGTTCGTCGTGCGCGTAGCGGTATTCGTGGCCGTAGCCGAGTTCCTTCATCAGCTTGGTCGGCGCGTTGCGCAGGTGCACGGGCACCTCGCGTGACTTGTCCTTTTTGACGAAGGCCATGGCGCGGTTGAAGGCGTTGTAGCCGGCATTGCTCTTGGCCGCCATGGCGAGATAGATCACGGCTTGGCCCAGCGCCAGCTCGCCTTCCGGCGAACCCAGGCGCTCATAGGTTTCGGCGGCGTCGTTGCACAGCTGGATGGCGCGCGGATCGGCAATGCCGATGTCTTCCCAGGCCATGCGGATGATGCGGCGCGCCAGGTAGCGCGGATCGGCGCCGCCGTCGAACATGCGGCACAGCCAGTACAGGGCGGCGTCCGGATGCGAGCCGCGCACCGACTTGTGCAGGGCCGAGATCTGGTCGTAGAAATTGTCCCCGCCCTTGTCGAAGCGGCGCGAGTTCAGCGTCAGCGCATTGTCGACGAACTCCCCGGTGATGCGGGTGACGCCCGAGGTGCTGGCCGAGGTGTTGGTCTGTTCGAGCAGGTTGAGAAAGCGCCGTGCATCGCCATCGGCGTAGCCGATCAAGGTGGCGATGGCGACCTCGTCGAACTGCAGGTGGCCGAGTACGCGCTCCTGCGCGCGCTTTAACAGCTGCAGCATCTCGGCGTCCGTCAGGGCCTTGAGCACGTACACCTGCGAGCGCGACAGCAATGCGGAATTGACCTCGAACGAGGGGTTCTCGGTGGTGGCGCCGATCAGCGTCACCAGGCCCGATTCCACGTAGGGCAGCAGTGCATCCTGCTGGGACTTGTTGAAGCGGTGGATCTCGTCGATGAAGAGGATGGTGTGCTTGCCCATCGCCAGGTACTGCTCGGCTTGTTCGATGGCGGCGCGGATATCCTTTACGCCGGACATCACCGCCGACAGCGCGATGAATTCGCAGCCGAAGGCGTTGGCGGTCAGGCGCGCCAGCGTGGTCTTGCCCACGCCGGGCGGGCCCCACAGGATCATCGAGTGGGGCTTGCCGGACTTGAATACCAGCTGCAAGGGCTTGCCCTCGCCCAGCAGGTGGCTTTGGCCGATGACCTCGTCAATGGTGCGCGGCCGCAGGCTTTCCGCCAACGGCGCGGCCGGTTCCGTCTTGAACAGATCATCCATGCGAGGGTCGGGCAAATGCAAGCCTTGTTGTGAGCGTTATTGTTTCACCACGTCGGCGCCTTGCGGCGTGACGAACTTGAACTGCTGCGCGCCCAGGTTCGGATTCTTCTCGAACTTCTGGAACGCCAGCACGGAGGTTTGTCCGAAGGCGTCGCGCAATTCCATCGCTTCGGGGGTGCCGTTGCGCAGGCCGATGCTGATCTGCTCGAACGAGGTGTCCTTGGCCTTCGGCTTGGCGTTCAGCCATTCCAGCCCGTCACGCTCGCCCGCTTCGCTCAGGGTGAAATTCTTTTCCAGGTCATTGCTGCCGAACAGGATCGCCGCCGGCGATGAACCCAGCGCATCGCCCAGCTTCTTGACCGTCACCTGGTTCAGGTCCTTGTCGTAGATGTAGAGCTGCTCGCCATCGGCCTGCAGCACCTGGTCGTAGGGTTTCTGGTAGGTCCAGATGAACTTGCCCGGACGGGCGAACACGAAGGTGCCGCTCGACGGTGCGCTGGCCTTGGCGCTGGCGTTTTTCTTGACCTGGCGCTGGGTGAACTCGCCGCGCGCCGATTTGGTCGAGCCCACAAAGCTCTTGAACTGGTCCAGCGCACCCGCGCTGGCATCGACGGCCGCGAGCAGCGCCAGCGCTGCCAGCGAGGATGCCATCACTGCATTGAGTTTCAATTGCATGCTTGCCCTTCTTGATCTTGTTGATTGAGGCGAGAGTGCCCACCGAGACTTAACGTATGGGCAGGTGCGGCGGTGCACAAGTGCCGCGGCCGGCTTACTCGGCGCTGGCCGCCGGCACCAGGATGTCGCGGTTGCCGTTCGATTGCATGGCCGACACGACGCCGCTCTGCTCCATCTGCTCGAGCAGGCGCGCGGCGCGATTGTAGCCGATCCGCAAATGGCGCTGCACCAGCGAGATCGACGCACGGCGATGCTTGAGCACCACCTGCACGGCCTGGTCGTACATGGGGTCGGCTTCGCCACCGCCCTCGCCCGCCACCGCGCCCTCGGCGCCGCCGCCCTCGCCTTCCAGCGTGCCGCCTTCCAGGATGCCTTCGATGTAGTTCGGCTCGCCCAGGGTCTTCAAGTGCGCCACCACCCGGTGCACCTCGTCGTCAGAGACGAAGGCGCCGTGTACGCGCACCGGCAGGCCGGTGCCGGGAGGCATGTACAGCATGTCACCCATGCCCAGCAGGGTTTCGGCACCCATCTGGTCGAGAATGGTGCGCGAGTCGATCTTGGACGACACCTGGAAAGCGATCCGGGTCGGGATGTTCGCCTTGATCAGACCGGTAATCACGTCCACCGATGGACGCTGGGTCACGAGGATCAGGTGCAGGCCGGCCGCACGGGCTTTCTGGGCGATACGGGCAATCAGTTCCTCGACCTTCTTGCCGACAACCATCATCAGGTCGGCCAATTCGTCGATGATGATGACAATCGTGGGCAGCTTTTCCAGCGGCTCGGGCGAGTCCGGCGTCAGGCTGAACGGGTTCGGAATGTGCTCCTCGCGCTTGGCCGCCTCGGCGATCTTGCCGTTGTAGCCGGCCAGGTTACGCACACCCAGCTTGCTCATCAGCTTGTAGCGCCGCTCCATCTCGTTCACGGCCCAGTTGAGCGCGTGGCCGGCCTGGCGCATGACCGTGACCACCGGCGCCAAGAGCTGCGGAATGCCTTCGTACACCGACATGTCCAGCATCTTCGGGTCGATCAGGATCAGGCGCACGTCGGCCGGATCGGACTTGTACAAGAGCGACAGGATGGTCGCGTTGATACCCACCGATTTACCGGAACCGGTGGTACCGGCCACCAGCAGGTGGGGCATCTTGGCCAGGTCGGCAATCACGGGTTTACCGCCGATGTCCTTGCCCAGCGCCACGGTCAATTGCGAGGGGCTATCGTTGTACAGCTTGGAGCCGACGATTTCCGTCAGGCGCACGATCTGGCGTTTCGGGTTCGGCAGCTCCAGCGCCATGTAGTTCTTGCCTGGAATGGTCTCGACCACCCGGATCGAGGTCAGCGCCAGCGAGCGGGCCAGGTCGCGCGCTAGGCCGACGATCTGGCTGCCCTTCACTCCGGTGGCGGGCTCGATCTCGTAACGCGTGACGACGGGACCCGGATAGGCGGCCACGACCTTGGCTTCCACGCCGAAGTCCGACAATTTTTTTTCGATCAGGCGGCTGGTGAATTCCAGCGTTTCCACCGACACCGTTTCCTGCGATGGCGGCGGCTCGTCCAGCAGCGACAGCGGCGGCAGGCCGGGGTCGCCCGGCAGGTTCTGGAACAGCGGCGCCTGCTTTTCCTTTTCCACGCGCTCGCTCTTGACCACTTCCACCACCTGCGGCTCGATCTTCACGGGCGGCGCGGTCACGTGCTTTTCCACGTGCTTGGCGCGCTCGATGACGACCACTTCCTCGCGCTTGACGGCCGCCATCTCGCCCTGTTTGCGGTCTTCATGATCCTGGTAGCGCAAACGCGTCCAGGCGATGGCGTCCTCGATGGTGGCGCCGATGCGCTCGGCCACGCCCATCCACGACACCTGGAAGAACAGGGAAAACCCCAGGCCGAACAGCAGCAGCAGGAACAGCGTGGCGCCGGTAAAACCCAGGGTGGTCTGGGCGAATTCGCCGATCAATTGGCCCAGCACGCCGCCGGGGGCGCGCGGCAGTTGCGCCTTGAGCGACCACATGCGCAGGAACTCAATGCCGACGCTGCCGGTAAACAGCAGGGCGAAGCCGATCCAGCGGATCAGCGGTTCCTGCTCGTGCTCGGGTTCGGCATCACGCTGCAGCACGAATTTCTGCGTCAGCGACCGGTAGCCCTGCCACACCAGGCGGAGGAAACACACGCACCACCACCAGGCGGAAAATCCGAAGATGAACAGCAGCAAGTCGGCCAGGTAGGCGCCGGCGCGTCCGCCCAGGTTAGCCACCTTCGGCACCAGGGCTTCGTGCGACCAGCCCGGATCGCCCTTGTTGTAGCTGAGCAGGATCATGACGAAGTACACGAACAGGAAGGCCAGCGCGATCCAGCGCGCTTCCGACAGCAGGCGCACCAGACGATTCGGGAGCGGCTGCCGCTGCGGCAGGTTCTTGCGGTTGTAGGTGTTGGCTTGGGCTTGGCTGGTCTTAGTCATGCTGGTGGCTGGAGTGGCTAGCCGTCGAGACCTGCGCGCCAGCGGCGCGCGGGCCTCGTCAAATGGGCGATCCGTCCATTTTAAGGCATAAGCTTTGGAAACAGGCCCATCATTCATGCTCGTGCGCATCATCGTCTATAATCATGGATTGGTTTACCGCCGCAATCAGGCGGCCCGGCCATACGGCGCCGACTGCGTCATCATGGCTTGAACCGCAGCAATTCGCCCCCAGTTTCTCTCCATACACACTCTCGACCTTAAGCTCCCTATGACCACTACCAAACACGCCAAAGTTCTGATCATCGGTTCCGGACCGGCTGGCTACAGTGCCGCCATCTACGCTGCACGCGCCAACCTCCAGCCGATGCTGGTGACGGGCGTCGAGCAAGGCGGTCAATTGATGACCACGACCGACGTGGAAAACTGGCCGGGCGATCCGCTGGGCGTGCAGGGTCCGGAGCTGATGCAGCGCCTGTTGCAGCACGCGGAGCGTTTCAAGACCGACATCGTGTTCGACCACATTCACACCGCGAAGTTGAACGAAAAGCCGATTCGTTTGATCGGGGACAGTCATGAGTACACTTGCGACGCGCTGATCATTGCCACCGGCGCATCGGCGCAGTACCTCGGCTTGCCGTCGGAACAGGAATTCATGGGCCGGGGCGTGTCCGCCTGCGCCACCTGCGACGGCTTCTTCTATCGCGGCCAGGAAGTGGCCGTGGTGGGCGGCGGCAACACGGCCGTCGAGGAAGCGCTGTATCTGTCGAACATCGCCAGCAAGGTCACGATCATTCACCGCCGCGACAAGTTCCGCGCCGAAGCAATTTTGATCGACCGCCTGAATGCCAAGGCGGCCGAAGGCAAGGTCGTAATCAAGTACAACCACACGCTGGAAGAAGTGGTGGGCAACGAAAGCGGCGTGACCGGCCTGAACATCAAGTCCACGGTGGACGGCGCCATCACGCCGCTGACCGTGCACGGCCTGTTCGTGGCGATCGGCCACAAGCCCAACACCAGCCTGTTCGAAGGCCAGCTCGACATGAACAATGGCTACATCAAGACCAAGACCGGGCTTGAAGGCATGGCCACCTCGACCAATATTCCTGGCGTGTTCGCCGCCGGCGACGTGCAGGACCACATTTACCGCCAGGCCATTACCAGCGCCGGCACCGGCTGCATGGCAGCCCTGGATGCCCAGCGCTACCTGGAGAGCCTGGAAGACTAAGTTGTTTGAAAAGACATGGCATCACTGAAAGACTTTGCCGACCTGAAGGGCCTGCGCGATACGCTCAAGGCCCAGGACGAAGCGCGCGCGGCGGCCAAGGCCGCCGAGGAAGCCGAGCGCGCACGGCGCGAACAGGAACGCCTGGAATGGGAGCGTGCGGCCAAGCAGGACGCCACCCTGTTCCGCAGCGTACTCGGCGGAGTCAGGAAGATGCCCGAGTCCGACCGCTACGTCCCCAACGCGCCGCCCGGCGTGAACGTGACGATCCGCCCACGCGTGCAGCCCCTGTCCGAGGAAGAGGAAAAGGCGGCGGTGCTGCGCGAATCGCTGTCGGACCAGTTCGAGGTGGATCACCTGCTCGACGACGATCCCAGCCTGTCCTTCCTGCGCGCCGGCGTGGGCCAGGACGTGCTGAGGAAACTGCGCAAGGGCCACTGGCCCGTGCAGGACGAGCTGGACCTGCACGGCATGCGGCGCGACATGGCGCGCGATCAGATCGGGCTGTTTCTGCGGCACGCGCGCCAGCGCCGTTTTCGCTGCGTCTGCGTCATCCACGGCAAGGGCTTCGGCTCCCCGGGAGGGGAACCTGTGCTGCGCTCGATGGTGCACAGCTGGCTGGAACAAAAGCCGGACGTGGTGGCGTTCTGCGCCGCCAACGTGGACGGGCGCAACCATGGCGCCCTCATCGTGCTGCTCAAGGCCGCGCTGCCGGACGACCGGCACAAGTCGTAAGCGGTCTCATGACCCTCATCCGATTCATTGAAATCCTCGCCATCCTGGTCAGCGCCTTTTCCGGCTTCATCGAAGCCCGCCGCAAGCGCATGGACCCGGTCGGCATCTTCACCGTCGCCTTCATTACTGCTTTTGGCGGCGGCACCCTGCGCGACATCCTGCTCGACCAGCGCCCGCTGTTCTGGGTGACGCACCAGGAATACGCCATTCTCATCTTCGTGCTGGCGTTGGTGGCCTCGCCCCTGATCCGCACGCTGCGCCATGTGGTGTCCGAGCGCATGATCGTGGTGGCCGATGCCATCGGGCTGGGGCTGTTCTCGATCGCCGGCGTGGCGGCCGCGCTGGACGCGCACATGCCGCTCTTCATCGCGTCGATGATGGGGGTGATTACCGGGATCTTCGGCGGCGTACTGCGCGATATCGTCTGCAACGAGGTGCCGATGGTCTTCAGGGATGGCAAGCCGTATGCCATCTGCGCGTTTGTCGGGACGTGGATGTTCCTGGGGATGCGCCAGGTGGGCGTGGGGCATGACTTTGCGCTGTGGACCAGCGCGCTGGCGATCTGTGTGATCCGCCTGGTGACGGTGAAGCTGGATGTGCGGATCGGGCCGTCGGAGAAGGATCTGGATCCGTGAGGGACGTAATCGCACCCGCTCCGACACCAAAATTGTTAGCCACGAAACGTCGTCCCGGCGAAGGCCGGGACCCACGGCGCACTCAGTCAGTGGGACGGTTCCTCTCTGAGCACACGCGCTATGGATCCCGGCCTTCGCCGGGATGACGGCATTGAGTTTGCAGTGCTAACGCAGACTGTCGACCTCGTGCGGAAGCCCCCTCAAACCGCATCCGCCCCCGTCTCACCGGTACGAATCCGGATCACCTGCTCCACATCCTGCACGAAAATCTTCCCGTCACCGATCTTGCCAGTACGCGCGGCCTTGATGATGGCGTCCACCACCTGCTCGGACATGCTGTCATCGACCACCACCTCGATCTTCACCTTCGGCAGGAAATCGACCACGTACTCGGCGCCGCGATACAATTCGGTGTGCCCCTTCTGACGTCCGAAGCCCTTGACTTCGGTGACGGTCAAGCCGGTCACGTTGACTTCGGCGAGCGCTTCGCGCACTTCGTCCAGCTTGAACGGTTTGATCACGCAGGTAATCTGTTTCATCGGGGTTCTCCTTGTTGATTGCGATTATTCTCTATTCTAGCCGACGTCGCTGTCGGGAACAGCGTTGAGCGCTTCCATCCACACGACGGCCTCGGAATCGCTGGGCGCGCGCCAGTCGCCGCGCGGGGACAGCGAACCTCCATTGCCGACCTTCGGTCCGTTCGGCACGCAGCTGCGCTTGAACTGGCTGGTCTTGAAAAAACGCCACAGGAAGGTGCGCAGGTGGCGTTTGATCTCGCCGATCGGATAGCGTTCCCGCCACGCGCAATACGACAGGAACGCGACCTTCGACGGCGCGAACCCATAGCGCAGGATG
>JBKHWY010000067.1:0-13636 GCA_046566285.1 Gammaproteobacteria bacterium
TGCGCCGTCTGGCCCGCTTCGGCGTCGGGTTCGGGTTGGCGGTGCTGGGCCTGCTGGTGCTGGCCTGGCTCTCGCTGCACTGGTTCATTCTGCCGCACATCGACGACTGGCGTCCTCAGCTGGAGCGGCGCGCCAGCAGCGCGCTCGGGGTGCCGGTCCGGATCGGCACCATCCGCGTCAACTCGAGCGGCTGGATGCCGAGCGTGGCGGTCGGCAACGTCGAGCTGCTCGACATGCAGCAGCGGGTGGCGCTGGCGCGGTGCCTGGCCAACGACCCTGAGGTCATCCTGATGGACGAGCCGCTGGGGGCGCTCGATGCGCTCACGCGCCGCAACCTGCAGGACGAGCTGCTGCGCATCTGGTCGGAACTGAAGAAGACCATCCTGTTCGTCACCCACAGCATCGAGGAAGCGATTTACCTGGCCGACCGCATCGTGGTGATGACCTACCGGCCCGGCACCATCAAGCGCGACATGCTGGTGGAGCTGGCGCGCCCGCGCGACCCGGCCTCGGCCGAGTTCAACGCCTTGAAGCGTGAACTCGGCATGCTGGTGATGGAAGAGCAGCAGCGCCACCACAGCGACGAACTGCGCCTGGCGGCGGTGGATTAGCCTCGCCGGCGCGCCTGCGCCGCCTTGACGACCACCTTCCAGCGCGCCCGCTCGGCGATCCGGTCGAGCGGCGTCTGGCTGGCGCGCTCCGCTTCGCGCAGCAGCTTGTTGAAGTTGTGCAGCCGGTCGGGGTCCACCGCGCCGCGCACCGCGCAACCCGGTTCGCTGGCGTGGCGGCAGTCGTGGAAGCGGCATTCGCGGGCCAGCGCGTCGATGTCGTCAAACGTGGCGGCCACACCGTCGGCATCGGCGTCCGCCGCCAGCGCGCGCAGGCCGGGCGTATCGATGATGCAGGCGCCGCTTGCGCACAGGTGCAGCGAGCGGGCGGTGGTGGTATGCCGTCCACGGCTGTCGTGTCCGCGCACGGCGCCGGTGTCCTGGCCGGCCGCGCACAGGGTATTGGTCAGGCTGGACTTGCCCGCCCCCGATGATCCCAGCAGCACCAGGGTCTGGCCGGCGCCCAGCCAGGGCGCCAGCGTCGCCGCGGCTTGCGCATCCAGGCCGTTGACGCTGACGATGTCCACGCTGGCGGGCAGCCGTGCGCGCAGCAGGGCGCGGCGCGCGGATGCGTCGGCCACGGCGTCCGCCTTGGTCAGCACCACCACCGGCATGACGGCGCTGGCGCGCGCCAGCGCGATGTAGCGCTCGATGCGGCGCGGATTGAAGTCGTGGTCCAGGCCCATCACCAGCAGGGCGGTATCGACATTGCCGGCGATGCGCTGGCGCTGGCCGTCGGCCGTGCGGCGCACGATGCTGGTGGCGGGGTCGAGCAGGCGGGCCAGCATGGCGCCCGCGCCCACGGCCCAGTCGCCCACGGCGGGGGCGTGGCTTGAATGGATGCGCAGGCTGGACTCAGTGCGGCCGTCGTGCAGGGTGACGCGGTCGCGCTGCACGGCCGTGATGCGGCCCAGTTGTTCGCCGTCGTGCAGTTGGCTCAGTTGGGCGAGGGTGTGTTGGGTAAAACCGATGCGCTGCAGGAGCGCGAAGTCGAAATCCATGGGTGTGCTTGTCCGTTGATTGCATTTGCTCGCGGCGTGCGCGAACACCGCCGCCGCGCGGGGCGCGGTCGGCACGTCATCAAAAGGAAGTCGGCGGCCATCGAAGGACGCCCGGCACACCAGGGTTGAAGCAGGCAGGCGGGTGACAGGTCAGGCAGCCGACAGGACGGCAATGGTGGACATGCGCATGATTCTCTCTCCTGAACTGTGATCGAAGCGGCAAGTCTGCTCGGTGCGCGTCGCGCTGTCAAGGCGCGCCGCCGGCGGGGAGGGCGGGCCGCCCCATGGGACAGTGCCGATAGTGTAAACTCAGGGGAATGCACACCATCCTTCTATTAGCAGCCGCGCTGCTGTATGCAGCGTGCGCCTTGCTCCCGGCCGCGCGCCAGCGCGCCATTTCAGGCCTGACGGCCACGGCCTGGCTGCTGCATGGCGCAGCCCTGTGGGGCGACATCACCACCAGCGGCAGCCCGCGCTTCGGCTTTGCCATGATGGGCTCGAGCGCGCTGTGGGTGTCCGTGGCCGCCTACTGGATCGAGAACCGCAACTTCGCCCTGGACGGCCTGCGCCGGCTGGTGATGCCGTGCGCCGCCGTGGCGGCCGTGCTGCCCTTGGTGTTCCCCGGCGAATTGCTGCAATTGCAGGGCAAGGCGCCCACCTACGGCTGGCATATCGTGGTGGCGATCCTGTCCTACAGCACCCTGACGATCGCCGCCTTCCACGCGGTGCTGATGGCGCTGCAGGAATCGGCCCTGCACACGCGCACCCCGCAGCGCGGCTGGATCGCCGGCGCCCTCGACCAGCTGCCGGCCCTCCTGACAATGGAAAAGCTGCTGTTTCGCCTGATCGCCATCGGCTTCGTGCTGCTGACCCTCACGGTGCTGTCCGGCGTGGTGTTTTCCGAGCAGCTGTTCGGGATCGCCCTGCGCTGGGACCACAAGACCATCTTCGCGATGCTGTCCTGGCTGCTGTTCGGGGCCCTGCTGGCCGGGCGCCAATGGCGCGGCTGGCGCGGCAAGACGGCGCTGCGCTTCACCCTCGCGGGTTTTGCCACCCTGGTGCTGGCGTATGTCGGCAGCCGTTTTGTATTTGAAGTCATCCTGCATCGAGGTTTTGTATGAGCCGCATTCTTTTCTGGGTCGCGCTGGCCTGCCTGGTGGTGGCCGCGATCCGCAGCAAGCTGCGCAGCGCCGGCATGAAGCCGCCCGCGTCCGCGGCACGCGGCCCGGCCCAGCGTGCGGCGGCCGGCCATGCGGCCGGGCAGATCGAATCGATGGCATGCTGCGCGCATTGCCACGTGTATTTCCCCGCCTCCGAAGCGGTGCGGGCCGATGGGCTGGACTATTGCAGCCCGGCCCACGTCCGCCTGCCGCCCGCCTGAGCACCCCGTCGCACCGCCGTTCCCCTTGATGAACCGCTGGTCCACGCTCCCGGCGCAGTCGCGCGAGACGTTCTGGCGTTCGCTGCAGGCGCTCACCGTCAGCCGCATCGCCATCGCGCTGGTGCTGCTGGGCTATATCGCCGCCGGCACCACCGGTTCGCCGGGCGCGCCACGCAGCTTCTGGTACACCGAAACCTGCGTGGCCTACCTGGCCGTGGCCGCCGCCTTCTGCACCCTGGCCTGGCGCTGGCGCCGCCGCTTCCTGCTGCAGGTGACGAGCCAGATCGTGCTCGACATCGCCGTCATCTCGCTGTTGTACATGAGCAGCGGCGGCGCGCGCGGGGGACTGCTCATCATGTACCTGTTCCCGCTGGCGGGAGCGGCGATCCTGATGCCGATGGTGCTGGCGCTGTTTGCCGCTTCCCTGGTGTCGCTGTTCATGCTGGGCGACGCCATCTTCCAGGCGCTGGTGGACGGGCCGCGCATCGGCCTGATGCAGGCCGGCCTGTACGGCGCCGCCTTCTTTGCCATCGTCGCGGTGGTCAACCGCCTGGCCGCGCGCCTGATCCGTCAGGAAGAACTGGCCGCGCGCCGCGGCGCCGACCTCAAGATTCAGCTGGCGATCAACCAGTTGATCATCGCCGACGTGGGCGACGGCATCCTGGTGGTGGGGCGCAACGGCAAGGTGTTTACCGGCAACCCGGCGGCCCAGTTCATGCTGGGCATGAAGGGCGCCGCGATGACCTTTCGCCTGGGCGACGTGCCGGCGCTGGAACCCATCGCCCAGGCCTTCGACACCTGGCTGGAGAAAGAAGCGCGCGAGCTGCACGACGCCAATCACGCCGCGTTTGTCACCGTCAAGCCCAGCCACGACAGCGTGCTCGAGGGCCCGGCCTCGAACTGGAGCGGACGGCGCGAGCTGGCCGCGCACCTGAAGCTGCGCTTTGCCAAAGTGGACACGGCCGACCCCAGCGCCGAGCGATGCGTGATTTTCATGCAGGACGTGACCGCCATCGAAAACCGCGCCCAGGAACTGAAGCTGGCCTCGATGGGGCGCCTGACCGCCAGCATCGCCCACGAGGTGCGCAATCCCCTGTCCGCCATCGGCCACGCCAGCGCCCTGCTGGCCGAAGACCTGACCGACCCGGCCCACACGCGCCTGCTGAAAATGGTTGGAGACAATGTCGCGCGGGTCAACCGTATGGTCGAAGATATATTGCAGTTGTCGAGAAAAGTACAACCGAATGGCGAACCGTTGTATTTAGGCCCCTTCCTGAGTGAGCTAAAAGCAGAATTTCAGGAAACCCACGCACTTGCCGATGATATAGTGGCGTTAGGAAACACTGGCGCCGCGCCGGTGCGCTTCGACGCGCTGCATTTGCGCGAAGTACTGGTCAATCTGCTCACCAACGCCATCCGCTACGCCAGCGGCACGGCCGGCAGCATCCGCATCTACGTGGTGACCGACGCGGCCGGACGCATGGAATTGCACGTGCAGGACGACGGGCCGGGCATCACGCCGGACATCCGCGCGCACCTGTTCGAGCCGTTCTACACGACCTCCAGCAAGGGCACGGGCCTGGGCCTGTACCTGGCGCGCGAGCTCTGCCTGAACAACGACGCCATGCTCGACTACGAGTATCGCTTCGACACGGGCGGCTTCGGCCAGGCCCGGGCCAGTGGACGCTTTGTCATCACCTTCGCACAGGCGCGAGGTGGTGGCTAGTCAATACAGTAACGAGTAGAACGTAGAACGGCAGGAAAAGGCATATGAGTTCACCCAGGGTATTGGTTGTCGACGACGAAGCGGATCTGCGCGAGCTGCTCGAGATCACCCTGGTGCGCATGGGCCTGGATGTCGACAGCGCCGAGAACCTGCGCCAGGCGCGCGCGCTGTTCGCCGCCAATGACTACGCGCTGGTGCTGACCGACATGCGCCTGCCCGACGGGCTGGGGCTGGAACTGGTGCGCGAAGTGGCCGCCGCCGGCAAGGGCACCCCGATCGCCGTCATCACCGCTTATGGCAGCACCGACAACGCCGTGGTGGCCCTGAAGGCCGGCGCGTTCGACTACGTCTCCAAGCCGGTGGCGCTCGACCAGTTGCGCCTGATGGTGCAGTCGGCCCTGCGCGTGACGCCCGCCGCCGGCGTTGTGCTGGCAGGCGGCTCCAACGGCACCCGCCTGATCGGCCAATCCGCCTCGATGCAGGCGCTGCGCTCGCAGATCGGCCGGCTGGCGCGCTCGATGGCGCCGATTTCCATCACCGGCGAATCCGGCAGCGGCAAGGAACTGGTGGCGCGCGAAATCCATGGCCAGAGCTCGCGCGCGGCCAAGCCCTTCATTGCCGTGAACTGCGGCGCGATTCCCGAAGCCCTGATGGAAGCGGAATTCTTCGGCTATCGCAAGGGCGCGTTCACCGGCGCGGCGGACGAGCGCGACGGCTTCTTCCAGGCTGCCAACGGGGGCACCCTGATGCTCGATGAAGTGGCCGACCTGCCGCTGGCCATGCAGGTCAAGCTGCTGCGCGCCATCCAGGAGCGGCGCGTGCGCAAGATCGGCGCCACCTCCGAGGAACCGGTGGACGTGCGCATCATCAGCGCCACCCACAAGAACCTGGAACAGCTGGTAGCCACCGGCCTGTTCCGGCAAGACCTGTTCTACCGCCTGAACGTGATCGAACTGGCCGTGCCGCCCCTGCGCGACCGCCTCGACGACCTGGAGATGCTGGTGTAGTCGATCCTGGCGCGCCTGGCGGGGCCGGGCGCCACGGCGGCCCTGGGCGAGGGCGTCCTCGCGGCGCTGCGCGGCTACTCCTTCCCCGGCAATGTGCGCGAACTGGAAAACGTGCTGGAGCGCGCCTTGGCCTTTGCCGACCACGGCGTGATCCAGGTGGCCGACCTGTCCCTGAAAGGCGCGCGCATCGCCGAGCCGGTGGCGGTACCGGTGGCCGTGGCCGCCGAGCCGGTGCCTGCGGTGACCGTGGCAGCGGCGGCGCCGGTGGCGCCAGTCAGCGCGGAACCCGGCCTGCCGCCATGCCTGCCGGAATACCTGAACCAGGTCGAGCGCGACATCATCCTGCGCGCCCTGAACCAGACCCAGTTCAACCGTACCCAGGCCGCCCAGTTGCTGGGCATTAGCTTTCGACAGCTGCGCTACCAGATGCAAAAGCTGGACATTCACGCGCCCGACGCCTAAACTGCCGTCCCTTCCGGCGCTTCCTCTTGCTTTCCTGCCAACGCGCGCACGCTCGAACGCGCGCGGAGGAAATCGCTTTCAGCGTTGGTGTAAGTGGTCACTAACCGTGCAGGCCTTGCGCGTTCGGGGCCTGGCGATGTCAAGGCGCGCGCGCAAAATAAAAGGATCTTTTGATATTGCGCACGGTTTGGCGAGCTACTACAATTAGTTCATCAGATTTGACTAGGCACTACATCTAGTGGTCAGAGCGAACTTGAAACCCAAATCGGCTGTCCCGGCATCTTCCCGGCAAGTTGCCCTGGAGATAGCGATTTTTACCTCACTATGACGACATTTCCGATGGGCATTGTCCATCGGCGCCATGGTTTTTGCTATTCAAATAACGAGCCGGCGGTTCCTTGGGACCGACGATTGATAAAAACCGGCGGCAGTGGCCTGCCAGCCGTTCCAGGAGGATTCATGCAAACATCCCAAGACATTTCCACCCCTTCCTCGCACGTACCTGGAGCCGCAAACGGCGCACAGACCAGCACCCCGGCAGCCAGCCTGACCGCCAACGGCGACTACCGCATCATCCGCCGCAACGGCGCCGTGGTCGCGTTCGAGCCATCCAAGATCGCCGTCGCCATGACCAAGGCCTTCCTGGCCGTGCATGGCGGCCAGAGCGCCGCCTCCGCGCGCGTGCGCGAGCTGGTCGAGCAGCTGACCAACAACGTGGTCGCCGCCCTGGTGCGCCGCCAGCCTTCCGGCGGCACCTTTCATATCGAAGACGTGCAGGACCAGGTGGAACTGTCGCTGATGCGCTCGGGCGAGCATGACGTCGCGCGCGCCTACGTGCTGTACCGCGCCAAGCAGCTTGAGCAGCGCCGCCTGGCGCGCGAAGCGGCCGGCGCGACCGATGTCGCCGCCCCGCAGATCCACGTCCTTGAGGGCGGCCAGCGCCGTCCGCTGGACATGCAGGAAGTGCGCGACCTGATCGGCGCCGCCTGCGTCGGCCTGGAAAAGCATGTGGACGCCGAAGCCATCCTGGCCGAGACGGTCAAGAACCTGTACGACGGCGTGCCCGTCGAAGAACTGCACAAGTCGGCGATTCTGGCCGCGCGCGCGCTGATGGAAAAGGATCCCGCGTATTCGCAGGTCACCGCCCGCATCCTGCTGCACACCATCCGCAAGGAAGTGTTCGGCGCCGAAGTGCCGCAAGCGAAAGCCGCAGCCGCCTACATCGACTACTTCCCGAAATACATCGCCAAGGGCGTCGAGAACGAACTGCTCGACCCGGCGCTGGCCACCTTCGACCTGGCCAAACTGTCCAAGGCCCTGGTGGCCGACCGCGACCTGCAGTTCGGCTACATCGGCCTGCAGACCCTGTACGACCGCTACTTCCTGCACGTGCGCGACGTGCGCATCGAAATGCCGCAAGCGTTCTACATGCGCGTGGCCATGGGCCTGTCGCTGCGCGAAGAAAACCGCGAAGCGCGCGCCATCGAGTTCTACAACCTGCTGTCGAGCTTTGACTTCATGAGCTCCACGCCCACCCTGTTCAACTCCGGCACCCTGCGCTCGCAGCTGTCGTCCTGCTACCTGACCACCGTCTCGGACGACCTGGAAGGCATCTACGACGCCATCAAGGAAAACGCCCTGCTGGCCAAGTACGCCGGCGGCCTGGGCAACGACTGGACCCCGGTGCGCGCGCTCGGCGCCCACATCAAGGGCACCAACGGCAAGTCGCAAGGCGTGGTTCCGTTCCTGAAAGTGGTGAACGACACCGCCGTCGCCGTCAACCAGGGCGGCAAGCGCAAGGGCGCCGTCTGCGCCTACCTGGAAACCTGGCACCCGGACATCGAGGAATTCCTCGACCTGCGCAAGAACACCGGCGACGACCGCCGCCGCACCCACGACATGAACACCGCGAACTGGATTCCCGACCTGTTCATGAAGCGCGTGATGGAGAAGGGCGACTGGACCCTGTTCTCGCCATCGGACTGCCCGGACCTGCACGACAAGGTCGGCAAGGCGTTCGAGACCGCCTACCTGGCCTACGAAGCGCGCGCCGCCGCCGGCGAAATCCGCGTGCACAAGAAGGTCGCCGCGCTCGACCTGTGGCGCAAGATGCTCTCGATGCTGTTCGAGACCGGCCACCCATGGATCACCTTCAAGGACCCATGCAACATCCGCTCGCCGCAGCAGCACGTGGGCGTCGTGCACAGCTCGAACCTGTGCACCGAGATTACCCTGAACACCAACGATTCCGAAATCGCCGTCTGCAACCTGGGCTCCGTGAACCTGCCGGCCCATATGAAGGAAGGCAAGCTGGATCACATCAAGCTGCAAAAGACCATCCGCACCGCGATGCGCATGCTCGATAACGTCATCGACATCAACTACTACGCCGTCGACAAGGCGCGCAACTCGAACATGCGCCACCGTCCGGTGGGCCTGGGCATCATGGGTTTCCAGGACTGCCTGCACATGATGCGCGTGCCGTTTGCCTCGCAGCCTGCAGTGGAATTCGCCGACCGCTCGATGGAAGCCGTGTGCTACTACGCTTATCTCTCCTCGACCGAACTGGCCGAAGAGCGCGGCCGCTATGAATCGTACGAAGGCTCGCTGTGGAGCCGCGGCATCCTGCCGCAGGATTCGATCAAGCTCTTGGCTGAAGAACGCGGCGGCTACCTGGAAGTCGACAATAGCGAAAGCATGGACTGGAACGTGGTGCGCGAGCGCATCAAGCAGTTCGGCATGCGTAACTCGAACTGCGTGGCGATCGCCCCGACGGCGACGATCTCCAACATCATCGGCGTGTCGGCCTGCATCGAACCGACCTTCCAGAACCTGTATGTAAAGTCCAACCTGTCGGGCGAATTCACCGAGATCAACGCCTACCTGGTGCGCGACCTGAAGGCGCGCGACCTGTGGGATGAAGTCATGATCGCGGACCTGAAGTATTTCGACGGCTCGCTGACCAAGATCGACCGCGTACCGCAAGACCTGCGCGACATCTACGCCACCGCGTTCGAAGTCTCGCCGACCTGGCTGGTGGAAGCCGCCTCGCGCCGCCAGAAATGGATCGACCAGGCCCAGTCGCTGAACATCTACATGGCCGGCGCCTCGGGCAAGAAGCTGGACGAAACCTACAAGCTGGCCTGGCTGCGCGGCCTGAAGACCACCTACTACCTGCGCACCATCGCCGCCACCCACATGGAGAAATCCACCTCCAAGACCGGCGCACTGAACGCCGTGCCGGTCGATGGCGGCCTGGCAGCCAGCACCGCCTCCGCGATGGCCCCGGCCGTGGCCCCGGCCCCGGTGGTGGAAGAAGGCGCCGCCTGCTACCTGCGTCCGGGCGACGACGGTTTCGAGGAATGCGAAGCCTGCCAATAAGCCTGAGAGTTAGAAGAGTTAGGTAAACGTAAAACCGTCGTCCTGGCGAAGGCCAGGACCCATAGCACGCAAAGCGAAGCAAGGGTCCTGGCCAATCGCCGGAGCGACTGAAGAGTGAACAAAGCGCCCCCAAGATGCGGCGCGCACCATAAAGAAGGAAAAAACATGCTCTCCTGGGATGACGAACCAAGCACCCAAATCGCACCGCCACCAGCCCCGATCGGCGGCGAAGAAGCCGCACCGGCCGCCGAAGTGGCCAAGCGCGTGCACGCCGAAGACAAGCGCATCATCAACGGCAAGACCGACGTGAACCAGCTGGTCCCGTTCAAGTACAAATGGGCGTGGGACAAATACTTGGCCGGCTGCGCCAACCACTGGATGCCGCAGGAAGTGAACATGCAGCGCGACATCGAGCTGTGGAAGAACCCGAACGGCCTGTCCGAAGACGAGCGCCGCCTGGTCAAGCGCAACCTCGGCTTTTTCGTCACGGCCGACTCGCTGGCCGCGAACAACATCGTGCTGGGCACTTACCGCCACATCACCGCCCCCGAGTGCCGCCAGTATCTGCTGCGCCAGGCGTTTGAAGAAGCCATCCACACCCACGCCTACCAGTACATTGTGGAGTCGCTCGGCCTGGACGAAGGCGAGATCTTCAACGCCTACAACGAAGTCAAGTCGATCCGCGAGAAGGACGAATTCCTGATCCCCTTCATCAACGTGCTGACCGACCCCGAGTTCACCACCGGTACGGTGGAAAAGGACCAGACGCTGCTCAAATCCCTGATCGTGTTCGCCTGCCTGATGGAAGGCCTGTTCTTCTACGTCGGCTTCACCCAGATCCTGGCGCTGGGCCGCCAGAACAAGATGATGGGCGCCGCCGAGCAGTACCAGTACATCCTGCGTGACGAGTCGATCCACCTGAACTTCGGCATCGACGTCATCAACCAGGTCAAGATCGAGAACCCGGAACTGTGGACCCCGGCCTTCCGCGAAGAGATCAAGGTGCTGTTCCAGAAGGCTGTCGACCTCGAGTACGCGTACGCCGAAGACACCATGCCGCGCGGCGTGCTCGGTCTGAACGCGACCATGTTCAAGGGCTACCTGCGCTTCATCGCCAACCGCCGCGCCACCCAGATCGGCCTGGAGCCGCTGTTCCCGAATGAAGAGAATCCGTTCCCGTGGATGAGCGAGATGATTGACTTGAAGAAGGAGCGCAATTTCTTTGAGACGCGCGTGACTGAGTATCAGACGGGCGGGGCGTTGAGCTGGGATTAATCACCCAATGCTCAGCGTGGGCAGAGCTATCCGCAGATCTTCTTGAATTAAAAATTGGCTCTAATAACTTGATTGGTATTTATGAAGGTATTCATCTCCCATCAGCAAGCCGATAGCGTAAAAGCACTTGAGATATCCCGTCATCTCCGGCTTCACCATGGTATTGACACCTATCTTGATGTGGTAGATCCTAAAATCGGTACCCATGAAGGTCCGGAGCTGGCTGATCATGTGCGGAGCCAAATGGATGGGTGCGACAGCTTACTTGCTGTCGTTTCATATGAGACTGCTAAGTCACAATGGGTGCCTTGGGAAATTGGCATCGCGACGGAAAAGGATTTTCCGTTGGCGACTTATGCTGACACTTCCTTGCCCCTTCCAGAATTTTTGCAGAAGTGGCCGTATGTTAAGTCCATGGCTGAGCTAGATAAATACGCCCGCGCTGTCAAGAACATGGGCGCGCGTTCACGGACAGTATTGCTCCGGAAGAGCCTTTCTACTGAGAGTTTCAACGAAGCAGTCCGATCAACGACTAAAGATTTTTATCGAAATCTTCGTGTTGACTTAGGACGTTGACCTGCAGGAAAGCTACGATGTCGAAACGCCGTGTCTTCATAAGTTTTGATTACGATCACGATGCCAGGATCAAAGATTTGTTGGTGGGGCAAGCAGCTCACCCAAGCTCGCCGTTTGAGTTCGCAGACTGGTCAATAAAAGAGCACATTGACCAAAACTGGAAGGAAAAAGCTCGCTCGCGTATTCGTTCGGTTGATGTTGTCTGTGTCATATGTGGGGCTCATACGAACACGGCACTAGGTGTTTCGGCTGAACTGCGAATTGCGCAAGAAGAGAGGAAAGAGTATTTCCTCCTCGGCGCGCATCAAACGGGTGTCGTTAAGCCAACTGCTGCGCTAGCAACCGATAAAGTGTATAGGTGGGAATGGGAGAATCTAAAGCGGCTTGTGGGAGGTAGTCGCTGATGAGCGAGGTTCGGATCGATCGGAGTGGACTTTTCAATGAGATCGGTGACGGTCAGGTCTATCCGCACAATGAGAAATGGTACTCGCATCTCTTGGATCAGTACAAAATTTATCTAGAGATGGCAGACCGAATTAGCAGCCGACGCGCGACGGCGAATTCCTACTTTCTCAGTGTGAATTCGGCGATCTTAGCATTCGTCGGATACTTGTCATCAAAAGAAACGAGCGACTTTCTTTGGCTGCTAGCGGTCGCCGGGGTGGCGCTGTGCGTCCTTTGGGAAGCATTGATAACTTCTTATCGGAACCTCAATACGGCAAAGTTTCTTGTCATTCACCAAATTGAGAAAAGACTGCCGATCAGTCCATATGACGCCGAATGGGAAGCCATGGGGCGTGGGGAAAATCCGCAATTGTATCGGCCAATAAGCCATATTGGACGTGGAGTTCCATACGTATTTCTTACGCTCCACGCGCTCGTCTTATTAAAAAGCTTTCCTTGGAGGGTAGTCGGGACTGCTGCGCAGTTGATGCTGGGGAATTCGTGTTCAATCAGGTCATTCTAGCGAACACCAACGGGAAACTTGAGGATCAGTGCCGACAAACTGACACGAGCTCGTCCAAGACGTCGCGCGGTAACGGCGCCGAGGGTCAGTGCCGACAAACGGACACAAGCTCGTCGGTGCAGGGGATCGGGCGCCGAGGGTCAGTGCCGACAAACTGACACAAGCTCGTCCAGGACGCCGCGCTGCCAATCCTGATGGAGGCGCGCGTTCGGCCCTAGGCATAACCTTATTTGTTGAGCACCGCCCCGCGCCGCCGCAGTCCCGTCAACAGCGCCGCCCCAGCACCCAGCAGCATCCACTGCGACGGTTCCGGCACCGGTGTAGGCACAGGCGACGTCAGCTCGAACTTGGTCTGCGACGTCCATTCATACATGTACGACGATCCCCCGCTGAACATGCTATACGTGCTCCGGTGCATAACCACGCCCGACTCGACGTCCGTATGCCAGCTCAGGTAACCCTCCGGGTCATGGGAATCGTGGCTGAGCTTGAAGCTCAGGCCATCCTTGGCGCTGTAGCTGAATTGGTCGATCGTGCTCGTCCCGTACATTCCATCGTCCGGCAGGTAGTAGCTGCCGTAGACGATCAGCGAGCTGAGCTCAGTGCTGGTCAGGACACCGTCGCTGTTGGCGTCGGTGCCGGCGAATGAGCCCCAGAACTGCGCGTTGGGATCGAAGTAAGTGGCCGAGCCACCGTCGGTTGTGTCGGTAACGTTAAATCCCGTGTACACAAATTTCCACTCGGGCGCATCGGCACGGGCGGCCTGGGACGCCGTTGCGAGGCACGCAAGCGCAAGCGCGTGACCAAGAACGTGCTTCATCTTTTTCATGGGATGACTCCTGAACATGGTTGGAAAGAAGTGAGCAGAATAACCAGCCTCGACTTTCGCTGTGTGCCGTTTATGCAACATTTCAACAATAATATTGGTAGGTATGTAGAGCCGCCGTGAAGGATCGATGCGCGGCTTCGCTTACAATGCTGTCCTTTTTTACAAGGATGGCCATGCCGCTGAACCGATTTCGCCTGCCCGGCCGGGTGACGGCACGCATTTACACGCTCACCGCTGCCCTGGCGTCGCTGGCGACAGCCGGTTGCCTGACTGTCCTCCAGCCCCCGTTGGCTTGCCAGATTGGCCCTCCCGAACTGTTCGGCGCGGGCGTCCTTTCGACGCCAACGGCAGAGGAGTGGGCATTCGCCTTCGATCCCGGCGGCACCACGCTTTTGCTGCAGCGCGGGGACTTCAAGAAGTATT
>JBKHWY010000068.1:0-13589 GCA_046566285.1 Gammaproteobacteria bacterium
TGTCCACCCGCTCCGGGCTATGATGCATTTGGTGGAACCAGCGCCACAGGAACGTCACGTTGTGCATGGTCCGGTCCAGCATATTGTTGTAGTTGAGCCAATCGGCCGCGGGCGGATAGTGCGACAGGCCGACCACGTCGAACTTGCCGCCGGCATTCTTCAAGCTGTCGAAGAACCACTGCACATCCGCGCCCTTGTAGCCGTTGGCCAGATGGACCACCACGGCCGCCGACGGATACACCGACTTGGCGGCGTTGTAGCCGTTGTTGATCATCTGGGCCAGCTGGGAGAAATTCGAGGTGCTGCCCTGCGGCCACAGCATGCCGCCGTTGATCTCGTTGCCGACCTGGACCCACTCGACATTGATGCCGTTCGACTTCAGGTAGTTGAGGATGCCCTGGGTGTGCGCATACACGTCCTGGTACAGCTGGCTGATGGTGTGGTTGGCCCAGGCGGCCGGCTTGGTCTGCTGGCCCGGGTCGGCCCAGCTGTCGCTGTAGTGGAAGTCGATCATGATGCGCTGCCCCTGCGCGGCGGCGCGCTTGGCCTTGGCCAGCACGTCGCGGCCATCGTTCCAGCCGCCCGACGGGTTGACCCACACGCGCAGCCGGATCGCGTTCACCTGCAGGTTCTTCAGCAGGACGAAGGGATCGGTCTTGACGCCGCTCTTGCTGTACCAGCTGTAGCCGCTGGCTTCCTGCTGGCTGACCCAGCCGACGTCGGCGCCGTTGGCAAAGGTGATGGCGTGGGCGGACCCGAGCCAGAGAGTGGATGCGAGCAGGGCGCCCTTGAGCAGGCGCGCGCCGCGGGTGGCAGGCAGTTTCATGAAGGTCTCCGTTGAATTGGGTTTATGGTTGTGGGTACTGCAGCTTCATTCTGTGCACTTTTGTGCGCGCCCACTAATTCCGCGTTGGTATAGCGTGACGAGAAGTGGATATACCGGACCCAGCTATGCCAGTTTGATATGGCAGCATGGCAATTCTTCATGCGGATCGGACGGGGCTTCGGTTTAGACTGCCCATTTTTCACCCATCCTTGCGCCCCGGCGCCTGCCTATGAAGATCACCAAACTGACCACCTACCGCGTGCCGCCGCGCTGGATGTTCCTAAAGATTGAAACGGACGAGGGCATCCATGGCTGGGGCGAGCCTGTCATCGAAGGGCGCGCGCGCACGGTGGAAGCGGCCGTGCACGAGCTCGGGGACTACCTGATCGGCAAGGACCCGGCGCGCATCAACGACCTGTGGCAGACCATGTACCGGGGCGGCTTCTACCGGGGCGGCCCAATCCTGATGAGCGCGATCGCCGGCATCGACCAGGCCCTGTGGGACATCAAGGGCAAGGCGCTCGGCAAGCCGGTGGTGGAATTGCTGGGTGGCCTGGTGCGCGACCGCATGAAGACCTACAGCTGGGTGGGGGGCGATCGCCCCAGCGACGTCATCGCCGGCATCACGGCGCTGCGCGAAGGCGGCTTCGATACCTTCAAGCTCAACGGCACCGAGGAACTGGGCATGATCGACAGCGCGCGCGCCATCGATGCGGCGGTGGCGCGCATCGGCGGCATCCGCGATGCGTTCGGCCACGCCATCGAATTCGGCATCGATTTCCACGGCCGCGTGGCCGCCCCCATGGCCAAGGTGCTGCTCAAGGAACTCGAACCGTTCCGGCCCCTGTTCGTGGAAGAACCGGTGCTGGCCGAGCAGTACGAGCACTACGCCCGCCTGGCCCAGCACACCGCCATTCCGCTGGCGGCGGGCGAGCGCATGTTCTCGCGCTTCGAATTCAAGCGCGTGCTGGAGCAGGGCGGCCTGGCCATCGTCCAGCCGGACCTGTCGCATGCCGGCGGCATCACCGAATGCGTGAAGATCGGCGCGATGGCCGAGGCCTACGACGTGGCGCTGGCGCCCCATTGCCCGCTGGGGCCGGTGGCGCTGGCCGCTTGCCTGGCCGTGGACTTCGTGTCCTACAACGCGGTGATCCAGGAGCAGAGCATGGGCATCCACTACAACAAGGGCGCCGAACTGCTCGACTACGTCGTCAACAAGGACGACTTCGTGCTGGACGCCGGCGGCTTCATCCTGCCGCTGCCGAAACCGGGCCTGGGGGTGGAAATCGACGAGGCGCGCCTGATCGCCGCAGCCGCCAACGCACCCGACTGGCGCAATCCGGTGTGGCGCCTGGCGGACGGCACCGTGGCCGAGTGGTAGGGCTGACAAGCTTGCTGTCCGGCCCGCCGTAATGTGTCGTAGATGCACGACGCTTGTGTAATTGCAATTGACGTTCGTGCAATGCACAAATTATGATGAATCTTTCCCGCCGCCAACATGTTGAACAATGAATGACTTCGGCTCGGACCGTTTTGTTCGCTCGCACCTGAAGACCCGCCACATGGTCCTGCTGGTCGAGCTGGGCCGCCATGGCTCGATCATGCACGCGGCCCAGGCAGCCAACCTGACCCAGCCGGCCGCCTCCAAGCTGCTGGGCGAACTGGAACATGTGCTGGGTGTGCAGCTGTTCGAGCGCCTGCCGCGCGGCGTGGCGCCCACCTGGTACGGTTCGGTGCTGATCCGGCGCGCCGGCGCTGCCCTGGCCGAGATGGACGCCGCCCACCAGGAAGTCATGGAATTGCTGGCCGGCGCGCGCGGCCGCGTGGCGGTGGGCAGCGTGCTGACTCCGGCCACCACGCTGGTCCCCACGGCCGTCAATCTGCTCAAGCACCGGCACGCGCGCGTGCATGTGTCAATCAGCGTGGACAGCAGCAAGAACCTGATCGAGCAGCTGCGCGCCGGCGAACTCGACATCGTGGTGGGCCGCATCCTCGACACCGCGGCGGCCGGCGAACTGCATTTCGAACCCGTGACCGACGAACCGCACTGCATCGTGTGCCGCGCCGGCCATCCCCTGCTCGAAGACCCCGAGCTCGCCCTGGCGACGCTGGCGCGGCAAAGCTGGATCATGCCGCCGGCCGGCAGCATCCTGCGCGACCGCCTGACAGCGCTGTTCCTGTCCCAGGGCCTGGAGCCGCCCGTGGAAACCGTCGAGACCATGGCGGTGCCGGTGGTGGCCAACCTGCTTGCCGCCAGCGACATGGTGGTGGCTATGCCGAGGGAACTGCTGCAGCCCTATATCGACATCGGCCTGCTTGCCGTGATGCCTTTCGACCTGGGCCTGCGCATGGACGTGTACGGGATCGTCACGCGACGTGAACATCGCCTGTCCCCTGGCGCCCAAGCCATGGTGGACACCCTGCGCGAGGTCGCGCGCCAGCGCAAGAGCTGAGCCATTTCAAATTTGATATAACTTTTTGGCATAGCGATAACCAAAGAAGCCATTGGTCGTGTCGCGCCGTCCTCATTAGCATGAGTTCATGCAGGAATGTAATGCCACCTGCCACAACAAGAATGCCAAAACACACCAGGAGAAACCCCCAATGAAACAAAAGAAGCTGAGCTGGCTCGTCACCAGCCTGTTCACCTTGCCCGGCGCCGCCGGCCTGGCCCACGGCCAGGAAGCGCCGGCCGCCGATCCCGCCATCCAGACCGTGACCGTGACCGGCATCCGCGCCTCCATGCGCTCGGCGCTGGTGGCCAAGGAAGCGAGCAACAGCATGGTCGAAGTGGTTGCTGCCGAAGATATCGGCAAGCTGCCCGACACCACCATCGCCGAATCGCTGGCGCGCCTGCCGGGCATGTCCTCCGGCATCGACCGCGGCAACGCCTCGCAGGTGGTGGCACGCGGCCTCGGCCCACGCTTTGTCGGCGCCACCCTGAACGGGCGCGAGCTGGCCTCGTCCGAGCCGAACCGCGCCGTGCGTTTCGAGCAGTTCCCGGCCGAATCGCTGACCGGCGCCACCGTCTACAAGACCCAGTCGGCCGAATTGGTCGAGGGTGGGGTGGCCACCACCATCGACCTGCAGACCGTGCGCCCGCTGACCTACAAGAGCCGCCAGGCCTCGCTGAAGGTCGACGGCCTGTACTATGAACTGGCGCGCGACATTCCCGGCGCGGCCAAGGTGAAGCCACGCCTTGGCGGCATCTATGTCGACCAGTTCGCCGACAACACCGTCGGCGTGGCGATCGCCGCCAGCTACCAGGACCAGCCTTCGCTCGTCAAGCGCACCCAGCACTGGGGCTTCAACGAGACCAATAACGACGACCTGAACGGCGACGGCAAGGCCGACAAGGCGCCCTGGGGCTTCGAGGAAGAATCCAAGCGCGGCACCTACAAGCGCTCCAGCGTGCTGGGCAAGGTCGAATGGAAGCCGAACGCCGACCTGTTCATCACCGGCGACGCCTACTATTCCAAGGCCGACATCAAGGAACCGGGCATGTCGCACTGGTTCGAGAACATGGGCAACTGGTCGGACTGGAATCCGGTCACCAATCCGACCGCACGCGGCTCGCGCTACAACGACTTCCGCAATGTGGACGTGCGCGACGGCTACGTGGTGGGCGGCACCCTGCTCAACCAGGGCGTGACCAGCAACAGCACCCTGTGGACCCAGGACATGGACGTGTTCGCGTCCGGCATCAACGCCAAGCTCAACGCCGGCGCCTGGAAGCTCGAAGCGGACCTGTCGACCTCGCGCGGCGCGCGCGACAGCCAGTGGCGCGACATCCGCGCCTGGAGCAGCAACACCGGCACCCTGAACTGGGCCTTCACCGGCGACAGCGTGCTCAATTCCTCGTACAACCTGGATACCGGCGCGGCCAGCAACTTCAGCGCGCCGCACCTGTACGTCGATACCGACGGCCACATGCGCGATGAACTGTCGGGCCTGCACCTGAGCGGCGCCCGCGACGTCGAGTGGGGACCGGTCAGCCGCATCAAGCTGGGCGCGCGCTTTACCGACCGCGAAAAGAAATTCCACCAGACCACCTGGGACCTGAATCCGACCGGCACCCTGCCGGCCTCGGCCTTCGAACAGGTGCGTGTGGACGGCTTCAACAACACCTTCCTGGCCCTGAAGGATTTCAACGGCGCCGTTGCCGGCGCGTTCGGCGCCAGCGCCTTCGATCCGGCCGGCCGCACGCCCAACCAGAACGACGTGCTGTCGGCCTGGAACGTGAAGGAAAAGAGCAGCTCGGTGTACGCCCAGGGCGAACTGGATGGCGAACTGTTCGGCAAGACCTACCGCGGCAACGCCGGCGTGCGCGTGGTGCATACCCGCCAGAGCAGCACCGGCATGCAGTCGCTCAATGGCGCGGCGCCCACGCCGGCCGAAGGCGGCGCCAGCTACACCGAAGTGCTGCCCAGCCTGAACCTGATCTTCAACATGGACGCGGCCCAGGAACAGCAGCTGCGCTTCTCGGTGGCGCGCGCCATGGCCCGCGCTCCGCTGGACGAAATGCGCGCCTCGCGCAACCTGTCCGACGGCGGCTCCGAGAACCGTCCGCTGACCGGCAGCGCCGGCAATCCAGGCCTGCTGCCGATGATGTCGAACCAGGTCGACCTGGCCTACCAGTGGTACTTCAGCAAGGGTTCGCTGCTGTCGGCCGGCCTGTTCTACAAGCAGATCGACCGCTACATCGGCATCACCGAAGACAAGACCACGCTGAACGGCCGCACCGCCACCTTGACCCGTTCGGTGAACGGCGAAGGCGGCAACGTGCGCGGTATCGAACTGGTGTATCAGCAGCTGTTCGACAACGGCATCGGTATCTCCAGCAACTATTCGTACACCAGCAGCGACATTCACGAGAACGTCCCGGTCGGCAATCCTTATCCGGTCGAAGGCCTGATGAAGAACAACGGCGGCGTGACCGTCTGGTACGAGAAGAACGGCTTCGAAGCACGTCTGTCGGCCAACTACCACAGCCCGTTCGTGCGTAACCCGACCTGGTCGGCCGGCGCCCTGACCGTGAACGAAGCGGAAACTTTTGTATCGCTGGGACTGTCTAAGCAGATCACACCGAACATCCAGGTTCACTTCGGCATGGACAACGTCACCAACCAGAAGGTCACCTACACCGGCGCCGGCAATCCGTACCGCCAGGAAGTGTTCGACTTCGGCCGTCGCTACAATCTGGGTATCACTTATAAGCTGTAATCACTCTTCGTAAGGAGCGTCATGGCCGCAACCCTGCTCGGCATCGATTGGGGCACCAGCAACCGCCGCGCCTACCTGGTAGGTCGCGAAGGCGTGCTGGCGCATCACGCGGACGAACAGGGATTGCTGGCTGTGCAAGGGGGCGGCAATGGTGCTGCTTCCACATCCTTTGCGGACTCGCTGTCGGCCCTGCGCGTGCGCATGGGCATCGGCAGCGAGGTTCCGGTCGTCATGTCAGGCATGGTCGGTTCGGCCAGTGGCTGGCAGGAAGTACCGTATCTGCACACCGATGTGTCGCTTGAGCGCTTGCCGGAGCACCTCGCCGCGCTTTCCGGGCAGCCCGGCTGCTCGATTGTGCCGGGTTACCGGAGCGACAGGCCACACATCGATGTGATGCGCGGGGAAGAAACCCAATTGCTGGGCGCGGTCGCCATGGGCGTGCGCGCCGGCTGGGTCGTGTTGCCCGGCACCCACAGCAAGTGGGTCCATCTCGAGGACGGCTGCATCGGCCAGTTCTCCACCTTCATGACAGGCGAACTGTTCGCCACGCTGGGGAAAACCGGCACGCTGGCGTCCATGCTGGGCACGGGCGACGACCTGTCGCCCAGTTTCGAGGCCGGCCTGGCTGAAGCCCGTGCCGGCCAGCCACTGTCCCACAGCCTGTTCGGGGTGCGGGCCCGCGTCGTGACGCACGCATTGCCGTCCAGCGAAGCGCGCGCCTTTGTCAGCGGCTTGTTGATCGGCAGCGAATTTGCCCAGGCCGAGCGTATGGGCGGAGCGGCCGATCCAGGTGTCATCCACCTGGTCGGATCGGCGGCGCTGTCGCAGCGCTACGTGCGCGCGGCGGCGTTTTTCGGCGTCGCCGCCAAGGCGCTGGACCCGGACCAGGCCTACCTGAACGCCATGCAACAGTTTCTGGAAAAGGTGTAGCGATGGACGTCCACTTCGACCCACCCCTGGTCGCGATCATGCGCGGCCTGACGCCTGGCGAAGCCCCCGCCGTGGGCGCGACCCTGTTCGCCGCCGGGTTTCGCCTGCTGGAAGTACCCTTGAACCGCCCCGGTGCGCTGGAGGCCATCGCCGCCCTGGTGGCAATCGCGCCTCCGGACGCCGTGGTGGGCGGCGGCACCATTCTCTCGGTGGCGGACGTCGAGGCCGTGCACGCGGCCGGCGGGTGCATGATGGTCGCGCCCAATTGCAATCCGGCCGTGATTCGCCGCGCGGCGGAACTGGGCATGCTCTGCGCACCCGGGATCGCCACCCCGACCGAAGCGTTCCAGGCGCTGGATGCGGGCGCGCACGCGCTGAAGATCTTCCCTGCCGAAATGGTTGGGCAGGCCGGCCTCAAGGCGATCAACACCGTGCTGCCGCCCGGCACGCCGGTGTGGCCGGTAGGCGGCATCACCCCGGAGTCGCTCGGCGCCTGGGTCAACGCGGGCGCCACCGGTTTCGGCATCGGCAGCCAGCTGTTCGGGCCTCGCGTGACATCGGCCGAAGTGGGCGAGCGGGCGCGCCGCTACGTGGACGCGTGGAAGAGCGCGCGCGGCTGAGGCCCCGCGAAGTTAACCTTCATGTGAACGGGGCATGAGCACATCCGCCCGCCGCCACGCAGCATTGCACTAAACCTGGCTTTTTTTGCCCTTCTGCGGCAAAAATGCCGATATTTCTCCAAGAAAACAACGGCCATTTCGCCACAATGCATTCGCACCTTGGCGTGCATCATGTTCGCCCTGGTTGAGCATGACATCTATTTGCAACCAGATAAACTTGTTCCAAATAAAATGTTTTCATCGTATGATTTTATGTTGCGCGGACTCATTCGCGAACTTAATCAGAACCGGGGTGGTGCTGCATGGCTGAGCTACAAAGCGAACTGGACAAGCTGTTCAGAGGAGTCGGCCAGGAGCGCCGTCTACTCAAGTTAGCCACATCGCTCGGAACCGATGTGCTGCTCCCTCAGCGCGTCCATGCTTACGATCGGGTCGGCGAGGGCTTTGACTATACCGTCGATCTCCTGTCTCTTGACCAGAATATCGAGCTCAAGCAACTGATCGCCCAGGAAGTCACCTTGTGGGTACTACAGGCGGACACCAGCTATGCGCCAGTGCACGGATATGTTCATACGGCAAGGAAATTGGGCAGCGACGGCGAGCTGTCGGCTTACCAGATCGCCTTTTCCAATTGCTTGCACTTCCTGAAATTCCGGAAAGACGCCTGCATCTGGCAAGACAAGGATGCCGAAGAGATTCTTACCGAGGTGCTCAATCGCCATCCTCAGTGCCAGGGCCGGTTCAGGTTCGAACTCAATCAGCCTGGTCGCCAGAGGTCATATTGCGTCCAGTACGAATCGGACTGGCATTTCGTCATGCGTTTGCTGGAGAGTGAAGGTTGGTACGGGTACGTCGAGCAGGCCGAGGATGGCACTGCGCACCAGTGGGTAATGACCGATTCGGTCCAAACCTTGAAGCCGCTCGCCCCGGAAGAAGTGCCATTTCACCATGGCGGCATTACCGATGAGCTCGAGAAAATCGTCCAGTGGGGAGGAGCACGTTCGCTGTCCAGCATCCAGCTGGCGACGCGAACGTTCGACTACAAAGCACCCCGCAGCAATAACGAGAATGGACAGCAAATCCTTCCTGAACACGGTAGCATCCCGTCCCAGCTGGAGGTGTACGAATACACTGGCGCTTACACGAGCACAGATTCCGACCATGGTGCGGACCAGTCGCGTATCCGGGTTCAGGAGTGGGAGTCGCGAGCAAAGCGTTTCAACGGCACGTCCGGCCTGCGCAACCTGCCTGCAGGCCGGTGGTTCACGTTGACGGATCATCCTGCGCATATGGAAGCGGCGCCGGAGGCACGTCAGTTCGTCGTACTCGGTGTCGAGTGGGCGATCGAAAACAACCTTCCATTGTCGACCATCCAGAAAGATTTCGCCGGCAGCTTGAAATGCCGGCTCCTGAAATTCAAGGAGGAAGCTGGCCTCAACCAGCCGGGCAAGGCCGCCCTTGATGCCGGCGATAGCCGCACCGGTCACTGTTTCAACCGTTTTGAAGTGCAGCGGCGCATTGTCGAATATCGCAGCCCGAATACACACACTAAGCCCGTGATGCACCCGCAGACGGCCACCGTGGTCGGCCCTGCGAACGAGGAAATCCATACCGATCACCTCAATCGGGTAAAGGTGCGGTTTCATTGGGACCGACTTAATCCGGGCGACGAAAAATCTTCGTGCTGGGTACGGGTCAGCTACCCCAATGCGGGCGAAGGCTGGGGCGCCGTACATGTTCCCCGCATCGGCCAGGAAGTCATCATTTCTTTCCTCGACGGCGACGCCGACCGTCCGATCATCACCGGCCGCATCTACAACGGTGAGCAAACCCCGCAATGGCACACTGACGGACGCCTGTCCGGTTATCGATCAAAGGAATACAAGGGCAGTGGATTCAACCAGCTTGTCATGGATGACAATTCTGAGCAAAACAGGGTGCAGCTGTACAGCAGCAATACCAATGCGCAGCTCAGCCTCGGCTATCTGATCGGTCAAAACGGTAATCATCGGGCTGGATTCTTTGGCACTGGGTTCGCTCTCAATACCGACGCGTACGGCGCGATCACGACGCACAAGGGCCTCTACATCAGCACCTACGGGCGCCCCGGTGCACAGGGATCGCAACTGGAGGTGCGCGAGGCGCGCGACCAGTTGAAGGAAGCGCAGGAACTGACGAAGATCTTGTCGGAAGTAGCCGAGAAATCCAGTGCAGAGGCATTGCCCGGGCAGGAAGCGCTGAACGAATTCATCGGTAGCACGCAAGCGAAGTACGATGCTGTCGGGCAGGAGCAAGCCAACCGCTTTGCGGATCCCGTGCTCCTCATGGCGTCGCCGGCCGGTATCGGCCTCAGCACACCCAAAAGCACGCATATTCACAGCAGCGACCAGATCACGATGTCGTCCGGCGCGGACACCAATCTCGCCGTCGGCAAGAGTCTGGTTGCGAGCATCAAGGAAAAGATCAGCCTGTTTGCCTACAACGCCGGCATCAAGCTGTTCGCTGCGAAGGGAAAGGTAGAGATTCAGGCACAGAGCGGAGACATCGACATCATTGCAGAAAAGGTGCTACGACTCCTATCCGCCACGGATCGAATCGAAATCTTCGCCAAGAAGGAAGTCGTCATCGGTGCGGATGGCTCCGCAATCAAGATCAACGGGTCCGGGATCATCGACATGACGAGCGGCAAGCGGATCAGCCACAACTCCGACTTTTCGCTGCCGGGACCAAAGACGATGCCGTATTCACTGCCCACCCTTCCGAAAGAGGTTTGTCTTGAGTGCCTGAAAAAGCGTGCAAAGCAGCGCTCGGCATTCGTCAACAAAGGATCCCAGTCATGAAAATGGCGCCGCTGGAAGTGGCCACCTTTGAATCGAATCTGGCTACCGCATTCGACAATCACGAACTTTTTTGCTACGCGATCATCGACAAGGCGCAGGATCCGACCCTGCTGGACAAGTTCGAAAAATATGGCTTGAAGACCAACAGCAAGTGCCTGTTGCCGGCTGCGCTTGATTCCGAAGCCGAGGACTATGCTCCCCATCTGGTTGAACTGTCGCCCCTCGCTGCGGATTCAGACGAATGGCCGAACATTCTGCAGATAGGTTCCCGGAAGCCGCCGAGTTTTACGCTACTCGCAGCGCGGCTTTCGTTCGACGCGCTGTGGAGTCATTTGTCTGAATTTACCGAGATTGTTCTGCCCGATGATACGGACATGATCTTCGCGTTTTGGGATCCCGCCGTTCTCGGCACTCTCACTGGCCAAACTACCGACTTGACGCTTCACGTTCCGGCGCCCGTGTTGACCGAACGGCAGCGCGCCCGCCTCCTCGACGGTATTTCCGTGTGGTGGTATTGGGATCGCGACGGCAACCCCCAGCAGATTTTGCCCCGTAATAATGACGAGGCTCGTGGCGTGCAGTTGCTGGATTTGCCACTCAAACTCACCCAAGTTCAGGTAGACATGTTGGTTGAGGCTGGTGTGCCGGATCAATTGCTGTCGATGCTCAACGAAAACCAGCCGCAACTGCTGATGGACATTTCTCCATCAGAGCATTACCGCACGATCGAGGCTTATTTGCTCGAAGCTCGAAAGCTCAAGCTGTTCGGTATGCGCGATATTCTGAACTACACCTGCGCCGCATTAATCTACGGCGAAAGGTTTAAGTCCGACCCTGTTATATCGGCATTGCTTGAGCAGGTGAAAGCGGGTGCGATCAGCTTTGATGCAGCAATGGAGCGGTTCCAATGAAGCCAAAATTAGAGATCAACAGCTGGCTTCGCTGGCTGCCAAACCTGCAATCGATAAAGCTGACCCGCAGCGGTACGCAAACACTCAGAAGGACTACAGGACCCAACGCCGCGCACAGAAGAATATTGATGGTACTGATCGCAGTGGGCTTGGCCTTGCCACTTTTAGCTTGCGGACAAGGGAGTAAGAAGATGCAGAAGGATATTGTTCTAAACGTGGTTATGTACTCAAACGTTGATCGAGTCATCACGGACATTATTTTTGACGGAACTGACTTGGGCGTTATGAACAAGTACGGTACCACCGGCACAGTTACCGGCGTGCGGATTCCCTTTGGTGTGCAAACTTTACGTTGGACGCTTGGCGGGCCGGAGGGTACGCCACGGAATGGCGAGCAAGTGACGATCAAAAATACTCTTGTGATTTCTCCGGACCAGATACCGGACGGGACGCGTTATCTGGGACTCCATCTATACCCGGACGACACTGCCGAGGTCACATTTGCGGAGTTCATCCCGGAAAGAACTCCGCGTGGTAAGCAAATTCGTGCGAACAGGAAGCCACATGAGTAAATCGGATAAGGTAGCTGCAGCCCGCAGTTGTAATCGGGACGTATCCCCGGGGGCACCACGCGCAAAACAGAATTGTTCTGACGTTGTGAACATTAGCATCTTTTTTGATGGGACGGGTAATAACAAGGATGTGGACGAGCCGCTTAAGCGCTGGAGTAATCCGGCACGACTATGGCGCGCTGCACAGTTCTTGCTCGACGAAGATGCTCCAAATTATTCAATTTATGTAGCGGGAGTTGGAACGCCGTTTAATGGTAGCGCAACAGACTGGATGGATCGGAAGCTGATCGAGGTCGAGGATGGCATGCCGGGCTTGGTGGCAGGAAACGGCGGCACGCGGCGGACCGATTTTGGCCAGAGCAACGTGAATGATCAGTTACGGGCCGCCCTTATGCAATCCGCGGCGAAGCTCGACATCTCCCTCAAGCCGTATCTTGAAAAAGGAAAGCCGGCCAATATCAGGGGGCTAGCGGCCGCAATCGAAGCTCACGGTCTGATCACGATCGTTAATCTATCGATTTTCGGATTTTCGCGTGGCGCCGCGTTGGCTCGTGCTTTCAGTAATGAGATGTTGGCGGAATGTGACGTCGGTCAGGATGGGGTGACTAAATACCACGGGGTCCCCATTCGGTTCCATTTTATGGGTTTGTTCGACACCGTCGCCTCGTTCGGCGTACCGTCAAAAAATATGGATACACCTTTCAACGAGAAAAACCTCGTCGTGTCCCATGCCGTGGAGCGTTGCGTCCATTATATCGCAGCGCACGAACTCCGTTTTTCGTTTCCTGTCGACCTCATACGAAAAGAGGGCAGGCTTGCCCCGGGCTGGATAGAGACTGTGTATCCAGGCGTTCACTCCGATGTAGGCGGAGGTTACGAGCCCTTGTGTCAAGGTATTGCAAACGACTATGCCCGCATTCCAATGCGTGACATGATGCGAGAAGCGGTAAAAAGTGGGGTTCGCCTGGTCGATTACGACGATGTACCAAAATTCGACAAAGGCATTTTCAAGTCGCGATTCGAAGTTAAGCCTGATGTTGAACTCGCTTATAAGCAGTACATGAGCGCAGTCGGAGCAGGGTCTAGCGTCGAGCAGGCAATGATAAATCACATGCGGGCTCTTTACGCCGCTTGGGGAACCATGACTCGGCGAAAACTACCGACTCCTGACTTGCTTCAGTCCAACGGCGAAAAGAGCAATTGGAAGGCAGTTGGCCACCAGGGTATCGCATGGGAGGCCGATCTACTGCTCGATCCTGTGAAGGCTAAGCAGTATGTGCTGGATCATCCGGCGTACAAGGTGTCGAAGCAAACCCTACAGATCCAAGGCATGAAGTACAGAATCAATGTTCGGCCCGAACCATGGCGCTTGGAAGCATGGCAAGCATTATCTCCAGATCCAGTACTCAACTTCGTTAGGATGTGCGTACACGACTCCAAGGCTGGGTTCGTAATGGGCGCGGAGCCATTCAGCTATTTTCGCCCGAGGGGAATGGCTGAATCATCCCGCAACATTCTTGCCCACGGGCTCAGCTGGCTCGACGATGCCGCCTCAGCCGTTATTCGTGGCGTCATCAAGGTTTGCCACAAGGCTGAAGGGGTCGTCGTCGAAACCTGGGAGGAGGGCAAGTTGGTCGCCATCCATACCTACCCTGTGGGCGAAAAGT
>JBKHWY010000069.1:0-13461 GCA_046566285.1 Gammaproteobacteria bacterium
GGCCCGCGTGATGGCGCCCGGCCATCCAGGCGGCCAGGCGCTCTACCGCGCCCGGCTCGGCGGCGATGCGCTCGGCCTCGTCGCGCCCCGCGCGCACGCTGCCGCTCCAGATGCCTGGGCCTGCATGCCCGTCCAGCCATTGGCCGATGCGCGCCTTCAGTTCGTCTGGAGTGGACGCCTCGAATGCGGCACGCTCGTCAAGCGCCTCGCGCTGCTGCAGACTCCAGGCCAGCGCCGCCATCGAGAACGGCCGGTCCCAGGGATGCGCGGCCGGATTGTCCAGCCACTCGGCCAGGCGGCGGGCGTAGCGCTGCAGGCTGTCGCGGCTCTTGGCCGACAGCACGAACAGAAGCGGCTCTGCGCTGGCGGGCGCCGCCGCCACGGGCGGCTCGGCGTACTCCTCCAGCAGGATGTGGGCGTTGACGCCGCCAAAGCCAAAGCTGCTCACGCCGGCGCGCCGCATGCCGTCCGCGCCCGCCTCCCATGGCTGCGCCTTGTCGACAAAGTAGAACGGGCTGCCGTCGATCTTGATGCGCGGATTTGGCCTGGTGAAGTGCAGCAGCTGCGGCAGGGCGCGGTACTTCATCGCCAGCAGCACCTTGATGACGCCGGCGATGCCGGCCGCCGCTTCCAGGTGGCCGATATTGGTCTTGACGCTGCCGATGCCGCAAGAGCGCTCGGGCAGTTCCAGCCCGGCCGACTTGGCCAGCGAGCCGTAGGCGCGCATCAGCGCGTTCATCTCGATCGGGTCGCCCTTGGGCGTGCCGGTGCCGTGCGCCTCGATGTAGTTGACGCTGGCCGGCGAAATGCCGGCGTCCTGGAAGGCCTTGTCGATCACTTTCGACTGGGCGAAGGGATTGGGCGAGGTCACCGTGGAGACCTTGCCGCCGTGGTTCACGGCCGCGCCCTTGACCAGGCCGTAGATGCGGTCGCCGTCGCGCAGCGCGTCCTTCAATGGCTTGATGAGGATGACGCCGGCGCCCTCCCCGCGCACATAGCCGTCGGCCCCTTCGTCGAACGAGCGGCACACGCCGCGCGGCGACAGCATGCCGGCCTTGGAAAAGGAGATGAAATGGGTCGGATGCAGCAGGATGCTGATGCCGCCCACGAGCGCGGCCGAACATTCACCGCGCCGCATGGCGTGCACCGCCGCCTCCAGCGCCACCAGCGAGCTGGAACAGGCGGTGTCGATCGGGATGCTGGGGCCGCGCAGGTCGAACTCGTACGAAATCCGGTTGGGGATCAGGGTGGTGTGCACGCCCGTCGAGATGTGCGCCTCGACGGGGCCGGCGGAGCGCTCCACCATGGCCTTGTAATCGAAATTGCACACGCCCAGGTACACCCCGGTGTCGCTGCCGCGAAACGCCGACGGCGCATAGCCGGCGTCTTCAAAACAGCTCCACGCCAGTTCGAGCATGATGCGCTGCTGCGGGTCCATCAGCTCCGCTTCGCGCGGCGAGATCTTGAAGAGCGCGGCGTCGAAGCGGTCGATGTCGTCGATGAAGCCGCCCCATTTGCTGACGGTCTTGTTTTCGTCTTCCCGTTCGGGCGAGTAGAAGCGCTCGGTGCTCCAGCGCGCGGCCGGCACTTCCGTGACGCTGAACACGCCATCGCGCAGCGACTGCCAATACTCGTCATAGTTGCGCGCGCCGGGAAAGCGGCAGGCCATGCCGACAATGGCGATGTCGTCGCGCGCGGCGCTGGAGCGGTCGATGAATTCTGCTTGAACGGACACGAAAAACTCCCTGGCGCCCTGTGGCGGGGCGCATCAATCAGCGGTATGGGTCGGGCGTACGGGTCGGGCGAACAGCTTGGAAGGCTAGGCCGGCGCCAGCTCGTCGAGATCGAAGTAGCCGTTGTAGCCGTCCACGTACACGGCGGCGCGGTGCTGGAACAGCAGCACCGCTTCCGTGCGCGTGGCCAGCGCCACGCCCGGCACCACGCTCGAGCGCACGCGCGTGCCCACCGGATGCTTCTGGTTCCACTGGCGTACCTTCTCCAGCGCGGTGGCGCCGGCGGGCGCGGCCGGCGCGCTGGCAACCGGTGCGGGCGCCGCAGCCGGTGCCGGTGCCGGTGCCGGTGTTGCAGCTGGTGCTGCGGCCGTCTCCGCGCGAATCTTGGCCAGCATATTGGTCAGCACTTCGCCATGCCCCACTTCGGTAAATTGCATCTGCGGGTCCACGCCCAGCAGGTAGGCGATCGATTCGTTCCAGCGCACCGAGCCGGTGATCTGGCGGCCCAGGTTGGCCGCCACGGTGCCGTTCACGTACGGGCGCGCCGTGACGTTGGCGATCACGGGAATGGCCGGCGGCTGGAAGTCGAAGCCGGCCAGGAAGGCTTCGTACTGCTGGCGCGCGGGCTCCATGAAGCGCGAGTGGAAGGCGCCGCTGGTGTTGAGCGGAACGAAGCGCATGCGGTCACCCCGGAAGCATTCCTCGGCGCGGGCAATCTGCTCCTTCGCCCCGGATATCACGGTCTGCGACGGCGTGTTCAGGTTGGCGATGTCGATCTGGTCCAGGCCATTGGCGGCCAGGATCTCGGCGATGCGCGCCGGCGTGGCGTTGAGCACCGCCGCCATCGCACCGGGCGCCGCTTCGCCCATCAATTGGGCGCGCCTCTGCACCAGTTTCAGGCCGGTGTCGAAATCGAAGCAGCCGGCCGCCAGCAGCGCATTGAATTCGCCCAGGCTGTGGCCTGCCACGAAGTCGGGTAGGCCCGATTCGGCCACGCGCTCGTGGTAGGCCAGCGCGCTGACCACAAAAATCGCCGGCTGCGTGAACTGGGTGCGGCCCAGCTCCTGGCGCGGATCTTCCAGGCACAGCTCGCGGATCGAGTAGCCCAGCACGCGGTCGGCCTGCGCGGTCAGCTCGGGATATTTGTCGAACAGGTGCTTGCCCATGCCTTTGGCCTGGGAACCCTGGCCGGGGAACATATAGGTCTTCATGACTTCTCCAATGCGCGTTTCAGGATACGAGGTGCGAGGGGGGCTCAGGGCCCGCCCTCCCAGGGGAACTTGCCGGTGCTGGCGTAGCGCTCGATCCGGCCCAGGTTGACCGGGTCGGAGAACGCCTCGACGTTGCAGGCCACGGCGGCGGGACGCGACTGCTCCAGGAAGCCGTCCAGCGTGCCGATGTAGCGCTTGTAGCGGGCAATGCCGTCCCGGGGCAGCAAGCGCAGGCGGCGCAGGTGATTGCGCAGCAGCAGATCGCTGTTCTCGGCGCAGCCGTCGGCCAGGCCCCACTCCAGCGCCTGCCGTGCGCACAGCGGCTGGGTCATCAGGGTCAGCGCATGGGCCCGGGCGCGCCCGACGCGATCGATCAGGAAGGGCAGCACGCAGGCGGGCACCAGCCCGAACAGCAGCTCGGACAAGCTGAAGGTGGCCGCTTCGTCGCACAGCACCAGGTCGCAGGCGGCCGCGAAGCCGACCCCGCCGGCATTGGCCTTGCCGCGCACGTGGGCGATGCTGACGAACGGGCCGCGCTTGAACCGCAGCCACAGGTCGTACAGCGCTTGCGCGCCGGCGTCCACGCGGTCGCGCTGCGTGCGTGCGCCGTTGAACTGCTTCAGGTCGGCGCCGAAGCAGAACACCTCGCTCTGCCCTTCGAGCACCACGATCTTGGCCCAGCCGCTGCACTCGTCCAGCACCGCCGCGCATTCCGCCACCAGGGTGTCGTCGATGGTGTTGTTGGCATGCGGGCGATGCAGGCGCAGATAGCACACTTCGCCGTCGGCGCGCACCTGCACGCTGCTCCAGGCAGCGGCGGTATTCAACCTATCCATTGGTACTCCCGGTGGTATTGGTGGATCTGGCGCAGGAACAGGGTGGGTCCCTGCAGGCTGGCCGGCGCCGGGGCGCGGTAATGCTCGTCCAGCGTGACGTTGCGGGTGCCGAAGCGCACCGCGCGGCCGCGCGCCAGCACGTCCTCGTACTCGCTCATCGACAGGCGCCGGCGACCGTCCAGGCGCGCGCGGATGTTCAGCGCGCGCAGGCGCGCCTGGCTGGCCGGCGTGGCGATCCCGCTGAAGAACTCCGAGCAGCAGCCCGACCCATAGGAAAAGCAGCCGATGCGGCGCGGCTTGGCGAAATCGCCGTTGTCGATGGTGCTCACCAGCGACATCATGGCGGCCGCGCCCATGGTGTTGCCGACCCGCTGGCAGTAATCCAGCCCGGGCGCCACGCGCCGTTCAAAATCGGCCTCGATGTCCTTCGGCTTGGCCTGCGCCAGCTTGCGCATCAGGCTGCGGTGCGCGCCCTTGACCATGCCGCCGAACGGCGTATGGAAGGCCAGGTACTGGAACGAGGTGCCGTAGTCCGCTTCCGGCACGCGCTTCTTGTATTCGAGGTAGGACTTCTCGCTGCAATCGAGGTAGGACAGCAGCGACAGGTCGGCGTCGCCGCATTCGCTGTCGGCCGAGGGCCGGCAGGTGTCCATCACTTCGTAGCCGTAATAGCCGCTGGCGCCCACGTCGATCTGGAATACGGTCGGCTTGTCGCTGATGATCATCGCCACCGCGCCGGCTCCGCCGCTCGGCTCGGCGAACGACCAGTCCTGGTCGGCGGCGCCGCCCTCGTCCATCAGGAAGCGGCTGATGTCGGTGGCCACCACCAGCACCTTGGCGCCGGGCGAGGTCTGCGACAGGATGAAGTTGACCGCCGTCTGCAGGCCCGCCACGCCCGAGTAGCAGGCGTTCTTCAGTTCCATCAGGCGGCAGTTGCGGTTCAGGTCGAGCAGCTGGTGCACGTAGGTGCTCATCGACTTGCCGAAGTCGAACGAGGACTCGGTGCAGGTGATGACCATCTCGATGCGCTCCTTTTCCTCAGGCGTAAGGGCATCGACCAGTGGACGCGCCGCGTTGACGGCGAACGAGATCGGGTCTTCGTTGGGCAGCGCGACGGTCTTCTCGACCATCAAGAGGTTGTCGAAGCGCGCCAGGTCCAGCTTGCGGTGGCCGGCCAGTTCCCTGACATCGACGCAGGCGGTGCCCGCGAAGACGTTGATCGCTTCGATGCCGACACGGGGCAATGAATTTGGTTGCATGGACATTCGGATTCCTTGTACGAGGTGCGGGCGGACGGCCTAGGAGTGCGGTGCTTCCAGCGCCTTCAGGCGGCGCAACATCAGCGCACCGGCGTCGGCCATCAGCTGGCAGCCGATCTGGTCGACGTGGCGGGCGCGCCAGTTTTCCAGCGCGGTGCCCTTGACGTAGCGGTTGAAAGCGCCCAGCGCCGGCCCCGTGTGGATCTGGTAGTCGACCCGGTGGCGCGTGTCGCCGCCGATGGCGGCGCGCATCGAGTGGCCGAAGTACCAGCGGAACACCAGCGCCATCTTGTGCTTGGGATTGGCGGCGGCCTTGTCCAGTTCATCCTGGCGCCCGCGCCCGGCCAGGAACACGGCGGTCTCGTTCCAGACCTCGGCCAGGGTCTTCTTGAAGTATTTTTCCTCCAGCTGTTCGCGCACGGCGGCGGGCAGCTGGTCGAGCGAGTCGTACTGGTTGTACAGCATGTACAGGCGATTGGCGCGCGCCGGGAAGAACAGGCCCTTCTTCATCACCTGCACCTTGGCGCCCATCTCGAACATGTCGCCGGCGGGCGCGTAGTCGGTGTCCTGGATGTCGATGGTCTGCAGCAGGTCCTTGACGGCGTCGTTGGTGCCGGCTTCCACGGTGCACTGGTTGATCGAGCCGGTCAGGACGAAGTCGGCGCCCATCACGAAGGCCGCCGCCACCGCTTCCGGCGTGCCGATGCCGCCGGCCAGGCCGATGCGCAGGGCGTGCGGCTCCAGCCCCATCTCGGCGCGCAGGCGCTGCATGGCCGACAGCATCACCAGGGCCACGCCCTGGTCGGTGTGGCCGCCCGAATCGGCTTCCACGCAGATGTCGTTGGCCATCGGGACGGTGGCGCCCAGCTGCGCCTGCAGCGCGCTGATCTTCCCTTCGGCCAGCAGGCGCTCGACGATGCGCTGGGGCGCGGGGCTCATGAAGGCGCGCGCCACTTCCGGCCGCGAGAGCTTGGCCATTACCCGGTTGCGGCACACGATGCTGCCGTCGGCGCCGCGGACCAGGCCCGCCAGGCGATAGTGCACCAGCGCCGGCGTGACCTGCATGAAGGCCGACGCCTCGATCGCATGCACGCCCAGTTCCAGCAGCAGTTCGACGGTGGCGCGCTCGATGGCGTCATTGGCCACGCTGGCGATCAGGTTCACGCCGTAGGGCTGGCCGGCGGCCAATTGCTGCTGGATGAAGCCCACGTCGGCGCGGATCTGCTCGAGCGGCATGCCGCCGGTGCCGAGAAAGCCCAGCAGGCCCGCCCGTCCCATGGCCACCACCAGCTCCTTTGACGCGATGCCGCGGTACATGGCGCCCGACACATAGGCGTAGCGCAGCCCGTACTCGCGCTTGAACTGCAGGCTGCCGAGACGCGCGGCGACATCGTGCTCGGCGAGCGAAGGAACTGACTGCGCTACGGATGGCGCCATGGCCGGCGCGTTGCCGGTCTCGCGGCTTTGTACAAGTGCTTCCATGTGGCTTCTCCTTGGCTGCGGCACGGGCGGATTTGCCGGGCCGCTGGCGGCAACGTGTGCCGGTGCGTGAAATCAGGGAATTGCGGGACGGACTCCGAAACGATCAGGGCAAAATGGCCGGGGCCGAAGCACCCTCAGCTCAGATCGCGCATGGCCGGCACCCCGCCCAGCGGCACTGGCGGAGCCTTCTTCGGCACCGGGAGCGTATCGCTCACCATGGGGATCGACAGCATGGTGCTGGCCACCGCCATCAGCAGCAGGGCCGTGAACACCTCGCTGCTGAGGATCCCCTTGTCCAGCAGGATGTTCGCGAAAATCAGCTCGATCAGGCCCTTGGTCTGCATCATCCAGCCGATCACGCGGGCGTCGCCCTTGGGCCAGTTGAGGATGCGTCCGGCCAGCCCCACCCCCAGGAGCTTGCCGCCCACGCTGACCGCCAGCAGCAGCGCGGCCGCCAGGAACACGGTGGGGGCGGTGACGTCCCAGCTGGTGCGCAGGCCGGTACTCAAGAAAAACACCGGCATCAAGACCAGCAGGATGTGCTCGCGCAGGGTGTCGAGCTTGTGGCGATCGAACCACTGGGCATCCAGCACCACGCCGCCTAGGAAAGCGCCCACCATGTAGTGCAGCCCGGCCCAGTCGGAGGCCAGCCCGGTGGCCACCAGCCAGATCAGCGCGCAGGCCCAGCGGTCGTCGTCACGCAGCCGCACCATCAAGCGCCGCACCAGCCAGGCCGCGCCCCAGAAGCCGGCCAGGAACAGGGTCTGGCGGCCGATGCGTTCCCAGTCCAGCAGGATGATGGCCAGCACGCCCCAGATGGCCAGGTCGTCGAAGCTGGCGTAGCGCAGCATGCGCTGGCCCAACGAGGTGCGCAGGATGGCCAGCTTCTCCATCAGCACCACCAGGATCGGCAGCGCGGTGACGGCGCAGGCCACGCCCACGCCGGTGACGAACTGCCAGGGCTGGGCGCGCGCGCCCATCGAGCCGGGCAGCCAGGCCAGCAGGATCAGGGCCGCGCCGACGCCCAGCAGCAGCGGCGTGAACAGGGCCAGGCTCGACACCACCAGGCTTTCGCCGCGCTGCGCCCAGGCTTCGCGCAAATCGAGCTCGATGCCGACGATGAACACCAGCAGCATCACGCCCCACCAGGCGATGCCGTTCAGCGCGGTGGTGACGGGTGGCGTGAAGATGAAGCTGTAATAGGCGGGAAAGGCGGCGCCCAGCACACCCGGTCCGAGCAGCACGCCGCCGACGATCTGGACGATGAACAGCGGCGCATAGCTCTCGGTGTTGAGCAGGCGCCAGACCAGGTAGGGCACCGCGAAGATCAGCAGCATCGCCAGCAGGAACAGTTCGGTCGTGCTCATGCCGGCGCTCCTTCAACCATGCGGCCGGCCGGGCGACCTTGCTGCCGCAGCACATCCTTGGCAACGTTGTCCTGGCGGCTTTGGGTGCGCAATACCAGCCTCGGCGAGTGCGATGAATCGATCATGATGATTCCTGGAGATCCTGGGGAATGGACGCCTTGCGCAGGCAGCCATTCGATGTAAATGGCTCAATAGAGTTTATGGATATGCAATGTTGCTAAGAAGATGAGATAGTGCACCGGTCGAATGGTAGGAGCCATCCGGCAGGTGCCGAACAGCAGGGTGCCGAACAGCAGGGTGCCGTTTTTCACGGGCTGGGAAGGACGCGTTTTTGCGCTGGGCGCCGGCACTTCCCGGAAGACTTCGCTTGCAATCTTTCGCGCCCGGTGTGCCACTGCGGCGGCCTCGGTCGCCAATGCATGGAATGTCATGGTCTGTTCTCCCGGTGGGTGACGGCGCCCTGCTTCGTATTTACGATCGCCTGGAGAGCAGACTAGGATCGGGGTCTCCGACCGTCAATACAGCGAAAGAAAGTTAAGAAATTTTTAAGAGCGCGCCTCATGGTCGAAAGGACGCCAGGCAGGCCACCGCCTTCCATAAAAAAGCGATAACGATATTAAATTTATACCGTTAGGACTACAATCACGGTCCGACTCTGCAATTTTCTTTCATCATCTCCGTCATGAAATCATCGATGTCGCTGTCCATGCCTTGTCACGCTGTTCGTAAGGGCACGAAAGATGCCCTGGCACGTCGCAAGACGCGGTAAGCGGACGCACGGCCATGACTGTCGACGAGCTCAAGCAATTTTGCCGTGCATTCGCAGGCGCAACCGAGACGGTGCATGGCGCGCCCAGTAACGTGCTCGTGTATTCGGTGGGCGACAAGCATTTCGCCTACTTCAAGCTCAGCGAGCCGGAGAAGTGGCGCTTCAGCCTGCGCGTCACGCCCGACCGCTTCGTGGAGCTGACCGGCATTGACGGCGTGAAGCCGGCCCGCTACATGGGCCGCTTTCACTGGGTCACCATCGTCCAGGTCAGCCATTTTCCGCAGGACTATCTGGAAGAGCTGGTCAGCTGGTCCTATCACAAGGCGCTGGGCTCGCTGACCAAGGCGCGGCAGCGCGCAGTAACCGGCGGCCAGGACCGCACCTCACCCCACATCGCAACGGATCCATCCTCATGAAAAGCCTGATCGCATCGTTCCTCGTCTTCTGTTCCGCCAGCGCCTGCGCGGCCGAGTCGCAGCTGCTCGAGAACGCGCTGTCGTGCAAACTCAAGGACAGCGAGCTTGCCTCCCTCATGCGCGAACTCGCTGTGCAGCAGCCGGCCTTTGCCAAGCCTGCCAAGCAATATGGCGCGCCATCGGCGGACGTCTACCAGTTGCCCAAACCCGTGTCGGCGCTGGGTTACTCATCCTCTGAAATTGTGATCACGCCCGCACGCATTCTGCTGGCCGTGCCAGGCGAACCGATGGCGCGGGCGATCGGCAAACTGAAGCTGAAAGAGGAAGCGTTTTCGCCGGCCAGCCGTCCAGTGCGTCCAACGGTCAGCGTGGTCGCATTCCAGCTGTCGCACCAAGGCCTTCAAGAAAAACTGCTCGTGGGCTGTGAGTATGCAAACCCGGATGCGGCGCAGTGGCCGCGCTAGCAGAACCAACCGGTCCGCTTCACTGCTGCAGCGGGATCAGGTCGATCGGCTGCACGTACACGTATTGCCCCGGCACGATGCGGTAGGTCTTGCGGTAGACCTGGTAGCCGCGGGCCTTGATCGTCAGCTCGTACTCGCCCGCCGCCAAGCCCACGAAGGAAAACGACGACTGGTGCGCATAGTCACGTCCGGCCAGATAGGATTCGAGCGTGCGGTCCTGGACGTCGTCGGCGGGCGTCAGCCGGCGCGTGTCGGCGCCACTACTCAACGTGATCGACTCGATGTGCAGATCCCGGTGCGGCGCGCGATAGCTGCCGGCCGCGCGCGCCGCCAGACTGTCGCTGGCATTGAGCTCGGCGCCGATATACCCGGAGAACACCCCTTGCGGGGCCAGTGAAAACGCCAGGCGGGGCGTCGCGTCCGCTGCAATCGTCACCGGCAGCTGACTCGGCGTGCTCCTGAACCCATACGCCACCAGGCTGGCCGAATACTGCCCCGGCGGGAAGGGTCCCAGCTGGCTGCCATTGTCACCCGGCTGGATCGGCAGGGCGATCGGCTGCTGGGTCTTGTCCTGCGGCGTCAGCAGCAGTGCCGGCGCCGACCTGGGCGCGTCGTCCGCCTGCTCGTAGTCGAACGCCAGGCGCACGCTGCCCTTGCCCGCCGCCGCCGCATGGAAGGTCTTGTCGGCCCCGGCCAGCACCCGCTCGTATTGGCGGAACACTTCGGCCGAGGACAGGATGCCGACGTGGTCTTCATTGAAGCCCTTGACCAGGCGCGCTTCCGCCTGGGCGGCCGGGCGCAGCTGGCTGGCCAGGGTGATGGCGCCATCGGTATTGGCCGAGCGCAGCAGGCTGTACTTGCCGCCATGGCCGAAGAACAGGGTGTATTCGAGCTCGCGCGGCAGGGGCCGCTCGAACAGCGCGCCGATGAAGCGGCCCTTGGAACGCACATCGCGCCAGGACGGAATCACCGCCGGCGAGTAATCGACGCCGGTATCGGCCATCGCATCGCCGCCCCATGGCGTGGAAATCGAGATGAAGGCCTTGGCCGCCGGGAACGGGAAGTCCGGATTGCCCAGCAGCGAGCGCACCACCAGCCCGCCCATGCTGTGCGCAGTGACATACAGGGTGTCGAAGTGGTAGCGGCGCTGCAGGTTGATCAGCTTCCAGTACAGCAGGTAGGCCATCGAATCGAGCGCAGCGCCGGACGGGTAATAGAAGAACCAGGGCTGGTAGCGGGTGCGGTCCAGGTGACTGAAGAAATAGCGCCAGTCCTGGGGCGAACCGGCCACGCCGTGCACGAACAGGACGGGGATCCTGGCGGGATCGTAGGGTTCCAGGAAGTAGACATTGCCGCCCGCCTCCCTGAAGAAGGCCATCGGGGCCCAGTAGCCGCTCTTGCCAAATTGGGCCGAGAACACCGCCGCATCGAGGTCGGCGATGGCGCCCGCCTGGGTGCTGTGGCTTGGGCCGGCGACCGGCTTGGCCGCTACCTGGGTGCCGAGCGGGATCTCGGCCTGTGCCTTGTTCGAGAGCGCGACATTGAGTTCGATGACCACGCCGGTGCCCGACGCGGCCACGGGGGCCGGGCTGTAGCGCCCCACCGGTTCGCCCGCATCCAGCGCCAGGTTGCCGTTGGCGTCGCCAAAGGCGAACAGCTCGTACTCGCCTTTCGGGACGATCAGTTCGTAGCCGCCGGCCTCGTGCAGCACGGCGTGATGGACGATCTTGAGCCGTCCCTGCTCGCGGGTAGCGGCCGCCACGACAATCGGCCGATCCCATCCGGCCGGCGCGGATACCTCGCCCACCAGCACGGTGGACGCATAGAACTGACTGGATTCATCCTTCAGCTGGACCAGCGAGCAGGCGGACAGGAGCGGCAGCCAGAGCGCCCCCAGCAGCAGCGCGGGAAGGCGCCGCGCCGGCGGACGGGAAGAGTGATCGGATGGCATGCCAACATTATAATGTTTCCTAGGAGCGAGCTATCTTTGCCGTCATCACCCTGGGGCTGCTGCGGCGCGAGCTGGCCACGGGCGCATCGAAGTCATACTCGCTGGCCAGCTGCACTTCCCATGCGCCCTCGCCCATCAGGTGCAGCACATGGGTGTGGTGGCGCAGCACGCCGGCGCGGTGGGCGATGCTGATGAGGGTCATGCCGCGCGCGCGCAGGCATTCGTACAGCGAGGCTTCGTTGGCGCTGTCGAGCGCACTGGTGGCTTCGTCGAGGATGACGATGCTGGGCTCGTGCACCAGCACGCGGCCAAAGGCCAGGCGCTGCTGCTCGCCCACCGACAGCAGTTTTTCCCAGTCCTGCACGGCGTCCAGCCCGCCCACGCGCTCGGCCAGGTGCGGCAGGTGCACTTCTTCCAGGATGGCTTGCAGCTGCTCGTCGGTGAGGCGCGACTGTGCGCTTGGGTAGATCAGCTGGCTGCGCAGGGTGCCGGACTGCAGGTAGGGCTGCTGGGGCAGGAAGAAGAAGTCTTCGATGGGCGGATGGTGGATCATTCCGCTGCCGGTATGCCACAGGCCGGCAATCGCCCGCAGCAGCGAACTCTTGCCGCAGCCGCTGTCGCCGGTGATGAGCAGGGCGTCGCCCGGCTTCAGGCCGAAGCTGAGGTCCTTGATCAGCACGCGTTCGGATTGCGGCGGGTGCAAGGTCAAGCCGTCCAGCGCCAGTTGCGCGGCGGCGCGCCGTTCGATGCGCGGATGCTTGCCGTCCGCGCCCTTGGCGGCGGCGCCCGGCAGCACCAGCCGGGACAGCGCTTGCAGGCGGTCGATGCCGGCCACGAAGCGGGACAGGCTCTCGAAATTGTCGACGATGACGCCCACCGCGCCCAGCACGGCGGTGAATGCGCCGGCGGCCTGGATCGCGCGCCCCACTTCCAGTTCGCCCGACAGCACGCTGTCGGCCAGGATCACGCCCGGCAGCACCAGGGTGAGCTGGCTGAAGGTGCGCTGGAACAGGTTGAGCGAGCGCTGTTTCTTGATCAGCCGGGCGAAGTTCTGGAACACCTTGTCGAACTTGCCGTCGATATGGGCGCGCTCCTGCGCTTCGCCGCGGTAGAAGGCAATCGATTCGGCGTTCTCGCGCACGCGCATGAGGCTGAAGCGAAAGTCCGCTTCATGGCGCAGCTGCCAGAAGTTCAGCTTGATCAGCGGATTGCCGAACACCCACAACGCGATCGCGGTGCCGGCCAGCGCGTACACGGTCAGCACCCCCACCAGCAGGTGCGAGATCGACCACAGCACGGCGCTGAAGGCCACCAGCTGCATGACCGAGCCCAGCAGGATCAGCAGGAAGTGGATCGAGCGGCCGGTGAAAGTATTGACGTCTTCGCTGATGCGCTGGTCGGGGTTGTCGATCTCGGCGTCCGCGCCCAGCTCGTAGTATTTGCGCCCTTGCAGGTAGCCGTCCAGGAAGCGGCCGGTGAGCCAGCGCCGCCAATGGTTGGCGAACAGGTCGCGCATGTAGTAGTAGAACGCGTAGATCGGCACGGCGAAGGCCAGCACGGTGAGGCAGGCGCGCACGGTGCTCCAGAAGCGGTCACCGTTCTTCTCGGCCAGCGCCGAGGTCATCTCGCCGGCCTGGTCGTTGAGCATGACGGCGAACTTGGTCTCGACCAGCATCAGCCCAATCAGGAGCAGCAGCAGGGCCCAGGCTTTTTTTCGTTCTTCGCCCAGCCAGTATGGCTTGGCCACGTTGACGAACTGGCGCCAGGCGGCCAGCGCCAGGGGCGGAATGCGGCGGCGTTTCTTGGGGGTGTCCGTGGCTGCATTGGCCGCGGCGGTGTGGGGGGTAGTGGCTGACATGATCGTTCCCGGTGTTGGCTGGAGAGGCGACCGGGCCGACATCGCCAGGTCACGTCCCCAGCATACGTGCGGGAAGGAAATCGATCAGTGCGGAAACATACATAGCGTCAGGATA
>JBKHWY010000070.1:0-8550 GCA_046566285.1 Gammaproteobacteria bacterium
CTGATTCCGGGACACGCGCCCGGTCCAGGGCCGTTTCCCTTGTCGAGGTGGACCGTGTCCACCTCGACAGTTTTCGCTTCCGTTAGCCAATCCCTATCGAAATGACCATGACGCCTGCGTGGATACAACGCCCAGGCAAAAAAAGCACGCCCGCTCTATTGCTGTTTGGAAATAAGCAGGTAAGATTGGAAAGATCTTGCACGTATTGCTGCAACATATCTGGATGGAGTTGGAATGGGATTTTTGAACTGGAAAGTATCGACCCGGCTGGCGCTGGGCTTTATCGCCGCGCCGACGAAGCGACCGACCTGCTGCTCACGCATCGCCTGCGCAATGAACGTCTGGTGAACGAGTGGCGCACCATCATCGCGGTGAACGTGCCGCGCTCGCTCGCGGCGGGCAAGACAAGCGATCCGGCCACGCAAAAGATGTTCGAAGCGGCGATTGCCAGCAATGTCGTGCGCGGCAATGAACTGCTGGAGCAGCTCAAGGGGAATCTGAAGGACGAGCAGGCGCGCGCGCTGCTGGCCGCCAGCATCGAGCAGCGCAAGGCCTACCAGGTGGCCCGTGCGGCCGCGTTCAAGGAAAAGGCCGCCGGTAACATCGACAAGGCCAATGCCTTTTTCGACAATGAACTGCCCAGGGTGGCGGAGGCCTACCTGGCCAGCGTGGACCGGCTGCAGGCGCGCCAGCAGCACCTGATCGATGAAATCGGCGCCGGCATCCACCAGCGCAGCGAGACTGCACGTATCCAGGTGCTGGGACTGACGGCGGTGGCGCTGCTGGCCTCGATCGTGCTGGGCACCCTGATCACCCGTTCGCTGCTGGCGCAGCTGGGCGGCGAACCCGCGTATGCCAGCGAAGTCACCGCCCGCATCGCCGCGGGCGACCTGACCGTGGCGGTGGACGGCAGCGACAACAGCCTGCTGCACGGCATTCGCACCATGCGCGACAGCCTGGCCAGGATCGTCGCGCAGGTACGCAGCGGCACCGACAACGTGGTGCACACGTCGGGCGAGATGGCCAGCGGCGTGATGGACCTGTCGGCCCGCACCGAACAGCAGGCGGGCGCGCTAGAGGAGACCGCGTCGGCCATGGAGCAGCTGGCATCGACCGTCAAGCAGAACGGCGACAATGCGCGCCACGCCAACCAGATGGTGCAGGAAGCGTCCAAGGTGGCCGAGCAGGGCGGCGCGCTGGTGGGGCAGGTGGTGAGCACCATGGGCGACATCAACAACTCGGCCAGGCGGATCGTCGACATCATCGGCGTGATCGACGGGATCGCCTTCCAGACCAATATCCTGGCGCTCAACGCAGCGGTGGAAGCGGCGCGGGCGGGCGAGCAGGGACGCGGGTTTGCGGTGGTGGCGTCGGAAGTGCGCAGCCTGGCCCAGCGTTCGGCCGGTGCGGCCAAGGAAATCAAGCAGCTGATCGACGACTCGGTGGACAAGGTCGAAGCGGGAACCCGGCTGGTGGACCAGGCCGGCAGCACGATGAGCGAGCTGGTGTCCAGCGTGCAGAATGTGTCGGTGATCATGGCCGAGATCACCACCGCCAGCGCCGAGCAGGAAAGCGGGATCAGCGAGATTCACCGCGCGATCGCGCAGATGGACACGGTAACGCAGCAAAATGCCGCACTGGTGGAGGAAGCGGCCGCCGCCTCGTCGGCGCTGCAGGAACAGGCCGAGGCGCTCGAGCAGGCGGTATCGGCGTTCAATGTGGCGGTGCAGGGGGCGCCAGTACGGCCGGCGGTAAAACGGGTGGCTAGCAAGACGCGGCTGGCGTTGGCGGCGTAAGGGGCAGCCTTCACCACACGAAGGTGTATCGTTAGCTTGAATATATCGTTAGCTTAAAAGCCGTCGTCCTGGCGGAGGCTAGGACCCATACCGCGCCTGCTCAGAGTGGAACCTTGCTACTGACTGAACGCGCCATGGGTCCTGGCCTTCGCCAGGACGACGTTTGAGGCTGATGGTAATGGGCGAATGCGCCCATCACCCCATCACCAGATAATCACCCGCTCCTTCGGCGCCAAATACATCTTGTCACCCGGCTTGACCTTGAACGCATCGTAGAACCCCGGCTGGTTCTTCAGTGTGCCGTTGGTGCGGAACATGCCCGGCGAGTGCGGATCGGTCTTGACCTGCACGATCTGCGCCGCTTCGCGCATCTTCATGCGCCACACCTGGCCGAAGCCCATGTAGAAGCGCTGGTCACCCGTCAGGCCGTCGATGACGGGGGCGGGCTTGCCTTTCAGTGACAGCTTGTAGGCCTTGTAGGCGATCGCCACGCCGGAGTTGTCGGCGATGTTCTCGCCCAGCGTCAGTTCGCCGTTCACGTTGTAGCCGGGCAGCGGGCTGTAACTGCCGTACTGCTTGACCAGCATTTTGGTCTTGGCGGCGAAGTTCTTATGGTCTGCTTTCGTCCACCAGTCGCGCAGGTTGCCGTCGCCGTCGTACTGCGAACCCTGGTCGTCGAAACCGTGGCTGATCTCGTGGCCGATCACCGCGCCGATGGCGCCGTAGTTCACGGCGTCGTCGGCTTCGGCATCGAAGAACGGCGGCTGCAGGATCGCGGCCGGGAACACGATTTCGTTCAGCTCGGGGTTGTAGTAGGCGTTCACGGTCTGCGGCGTCATGCCCCATTCGTCGCGGTCGATCGGCTTGCCCAGCTTGTTCAGTTCACGGTTCGATTCCAGCGTGCGTGAACGCATGGCGTTGCCCACCAGGTCCTCGCGCGACACCACCAGGCCGGAATAATCCTTCCACTTGTTCGGATAACCGATCTTGGGCGTGAACTTGGCCAGCTTGGCTTGCGCTTCCTTCTTGGTCTTGGGGCTCATCCAGTCGAGCTTGTCGATGCTCTGGCGGTAGGCCACCAGCAGGTTCTTCACCAGTTCTTCCATGCGCGCCTTGCGCTCGGCCGGGAAGTGCTGTTCCACATACAGCTTGCCGATCGATTCGCCCAGCGCGCCTTCCACGCTGGCCACGCCACGCTTCCAGCGCGGCTGCATCTGCGTCACGCCGGTGAGCGTGGTGCCGTAGAAGCCGAAGCGCTCGTCCACAAACGCTTTCGACAGCAGGTTCGAGTAGGCCGACACCACGTGCCACTGCAAATACACCTTGAGGGTGTCGAGCGGCGTCTTGTCGATCAGGGTGGCAAGCGACTTCAGGTAGGTCGGCTGGCTGACGATGACGTAGTCCACCTTCTGGCTGATGCCGGCGCTGTCGAGGAAACCCTGCCAGTCGTGGCCCGGGGCCATGGCGGCCATCTTGGCGATCTCGACGCGGTTGTAGGTCTTGACGGGGTCGCGGTTCTCGACCTTGGTCCACTGGATTTTGGCGATCTCGGTTTCAAAGGCGACGATGGCGCGCGCGTTGGCGGCGGCGTTGGCGTCGCCCGCCAGCACCAGGCTGCGCTCGACGTGCTGGCCTTACTTGGCCAGGGCGTCGGACAGCTTGGCGTCGTCAGGCTTCAGGTAGTAGTCGCGGTCCGGCAGGCCCAGGCCGCCCTGGCCGATGTCGGCCACGTACTTGGTCGAGTCCTTGGCGTCCTGGTGGATGCCGAAGTCGTACGGCAGGTTCACGCCGATGCGGCCCAGTTCAGCAAACAGGGCGGGCAGTTCGCGCTTGTCGCGGACGGCGGCGATGCGGTCGAGGGTCGGCTGCAGCGGCTTGATGCCGAGCGTTTCCAGGCGCGCTTCGTCCATGTAGCTGGCGTACCAGTCGCCGATCTTCTGCGCGTCCGAGCCGGCCAGCTTGTTCGGGTCCTTGGCGGCGTTCCCGATGATGGCCAGCAGGATCGGCTGGGTGTCGTCGTACAGCTTGGCGAAGGCGCCCCAGCTGGCCTTGTCCGCCGGGATCTCCGTGGACTTGAGCCACTTGCCGTTCAGGTAAGTGAAAAAGTCGTCCTGGGCGCGCACGCCCGGCTCGATGAATTCCTGGGCGATGCCCGAGGCCAGCACGGGGCGCGAGCCGGGGGCGGCGCTCTGCTCCTTCGGCGCGGCGTGGGCTACGCCGGCAAGGTTGGCAATGAGGGTCAGGCATACAGCACTTAGCAAGGTTCGTTTCACGCGAATCGTCTCCGTCATGGGTGGACTTAAAAATGGGTGCTCTTGTGGAGCTGGCCGGTACTTTAGCACGCTCGTGCGGGGCTGGCAGGGCCGGCGGCCCCGCCAGCCCCGCCTTCACCAAATTGAGATACGCGCCTTCGGCGCCAGGTACATGCCGTCGCCCGGCTTCACCCCGAAGGCGCGGTGAAACTCGGCCTGGTTCTTCAGGGCGCCGTTGGTGCGAAAGCGCCCGGGCGAATGCGGGTCGCTCTTGAGCAGCATGATCTGCATCGGTTCGCGCATCTTGGTGCGCCACACCTGGCCCCAGCCCATGAAGAAACGCTGCTCGCCGGTGAAACCGTCGATGACGGGGGAAGGGCGCCCGTCCAGCGACAGGCGGTAGGCCTTGAGCGCCACCGCCGTGCCGGCGATGTCGGCGATGTTCTCGCCCAGCGTCAGCGCACCATTGACGTGGTAGCCGGGCAGGGGGCTGTAGCGGTTGTACTGGCGCACCAGCATGCGGGTGCGGGCCTGGAACTTCTTGTGGTCTTCCCTGGTCCACCAGTCGCGCAGGTTGCCTTCGCCGTCGTATTGCGAACCCTGGTCATCGAAGGCGTGGCTGATCTCGTGTCCGATCACCGCGCCGATGGCGCCGTAGTTGACGGCGTCCTCGGCGTCCGGATCGAGGAATGGCGGCTGCAGGATGGCGGCCGGGAACACGATTTCGTTCAGCTCGGGGTTGTAGTACGCGTTCACGGTCTGCGGCGTCATGACCCATTCGAGACGGTCCACCGGCTGGCCCAGCTTGGCCAGCTCGCGGTTCCACTCCAGCGCGGCCGAGCGCATGCTGTTGCCAATGACGTCATCGCGCCGCACCACCAGCCCCGAATAATCCTTCCAGCGCTCCGGATAGCGATCTTCAGGGTGATCTTCGCCAATTTGGCGCGCGCCTCGCGCGTGGTCGCGGGGCTCATCCACTCCAGGGTATCGATGCCCTGGCCGAAGGCGGTGAGCAGGTGGCGCACCATGGTCTCGATGCGTGCCTTGCGCTCGGGCGGGAAGTGGCGCTCGACGTACAGCTTGCCGAGCGCGTCGCCCAGCGCTTCCTCCACCCGCCCGATCCCGCGCCGCCAGCGCGGGGTGTTCTCCGTCATGCCGTTCAGGGTGGTGCCGTAGAACGCGAAACGTTCATCGGCAAAGGCCTTGGGCAGCAGGTGGTCGTAGGCGGCGATCAGTTGCCATTGCAGGTACAGCTTGAGGGTAGCGAGCGGGGTGCGCTCGAGCAGCGTGGCGAGCGACTTCAGGTAGCTGGGCTGGCTGACGATGACGTAGTCGACCTTGGCGCCGATGCCGGCGCTGTCCAGATACTGGCGCCAGTCGAAGCCGGGCGCCCGCTGGGTCAGCGCCGCGATCTCGATCTTGTTGTAGGTCTTGGCGGGGTCGCGGTTGTCCAGGTTGGTCCACTGGATGCGAGGACGGCGCGCGCCGCCGCCGCATCGGGCACGGCTGCCAGGCCGAGGATGCGTGCGAGGTGCTCGTTGTAGCGCTTGCGCGTGGCCGCCAGCTTGCCGTCGTTTTGCTTGAGGTAGTAGTCGCGGTCGGGCAGACCCAGCCCGTCCTGCACCAGGTCGGCCACGTAGCGGGTCGACTCCTTGGCATCCTGGTGGATCGCCACCCCGTACGGCAGCTTGACGCCGATCCGGTTCAGGTGCGCGAACAGGGCGGGCAGGGCGGCCTTGTCGGAAACAGCCGCAATCCGGTCGAGTTCCGGCTGCAGCGGCGCGATGCCGAGCCGCTCGATGGTGGCTTCGTCCATGAAGCTGGCGTAGTGGTCGCCAATCTTTTGCGCGTCCGACCCGGGCGGGTTGTCCGCGCCGGCCGTCTCCTCGAGGAGGGCTTTCAATTGCGGCTCCATGGTGATCATCACCTGCATGAAGCCGTCGAGGAAGGGCTTGTCGGCGGGGATCTCGGCCTGTTGCAGCCACTTGCCGGACAGGTGCTGGAAAAAATCGTCCTGGGCGCGCACGCGTGGATCGATATAGGCGCGGCTCACGCCCGAGGACCCGGTCTCTCGCGGCGCGGCCCCTGCCACGCCTGCACATCCCAAGGCCATGCATACGATACTGAGTAAAGTTCGTTTCACGTGCGTCGCCTCCATCTTGATGAAACGGCATGCTTGCCGATTCCATCAGATTAGCACGGAGGCATCGCGGGCGGGCCGTCAGGCGGCGGGCACCACCGCGGCGTTGGCTTCCTCTACGGCGGCCCGGTCGGCATTGAGCGGCTGGCTGAACTGGGCTTGCAGGAAGGCGGCGATGCGCTGCTGGGTCGCTTCCAGGTAGGGGATGTTCATGTGGTCGGAGTCCGGCACGATCTCGTCCAGGTGCAGCTTGCCCAGCTTGGCCACCAGCAGGTCGGTGTGCGAGTGCGGGATGATGTCGTCCGAGGCCGCGCGCAACACGTAGGTGGGGGCTTTCAGCGACGGCGCGTACTTGACCGATTCGAAACGGTGGCGCAGCACGAACTCCACCGGCACGGCGCGGAAGCGCCGCTTGGCGATGGCCAGGATCGAATCGTAGGGGGTGATCAGCACCAGCGAGTGCACCGGACGCTCGAGCGCCACCTGCACGGCCACGCCGGAGCCCAGGCTGCGCCCCACCACGGCGATGCGCTGCGGATCGACGTGGGCGCGCTCGCGTAGCCAATCGAACAGTTCCCGTCCGTCTTCCACGAAGCTGGTCTCGGCCGGGTCGCCCTGCGACTGGCCGTAGCCGCGATAGTTCATCGCCAGCACCGTCATGCCGGGGAACAGCTTGCCGGCGTCGCGCGCCACCCATGAGACTTCCTCGGAGCGCCCGCCGAAATACAGCACGGCCGGACGGGGACCCACCACCTTGGGCGTCATCAGCCAGCCCGACAGCTTGGTGCCGTCGCGCGCGCGCAGCACCACCGCGCGGGTGCGGTGGCCGCTGCTGCGCGGATTGTCCACCTCGCGCTTGAGGGTGGGGTTGAACAGCAGCTTGCGCTGCCCGGCGGCGATGGCGGCCGTCAGGCCCACCCACAGGAAACTGATGGCGCCGGCGGCCACGCCTGCCATTTTGCGAGAATTATTCATGAGCACGAGTCTAACCGGTTCGGCCGCCACCGTCGCGATACAGGGCAGACGTGCGCATCGGTGGCCGCACGCGTGGCCGGAAAACCACGGCCCCGATGGGCGGCTGCGCGATGCCACGGGGCGTATGGACGCGACCACTGCCGTGTGGTCAGGCAGGCCGGTGGACCGGTACACTTGGCGCATGAAACGATTCGCGCTCTCATCGGAACAGCTGGCCGGCCTGGCCGTGGCCCTGCTCGGGCTGGTGATCACCCTCCGCTGGGTATTCCTCAGCACCACGATCACGCTGCTGATCCCCGGTTCGGCCCAGATGGGCATCAATTCGCCGGTGCTGTTCATGGCGGCCGGCTTCTGCTGCATCTTCGCGCTGCATCCGGGCGGGAAGCTGCGCCAGCACCTCTGGAAGGGCTGCGCCGCGCTGCTGCTGGTGCTGCCCACCCTGGTGCTGATCGAACACCTGTTCAACATCAGCCTCGGCATCGACTTCGTGCGCGTGCCCACCGCGCCCACCCCGGCCACCCCGCATCCGGGGCGCATGTCGCCCAACGCCACCCTGGCCTTCCTGCTGGCCGGGGTAGCGTTCCAGCTGATCCGCCGGCCGATCCGCTCGCCCCTGCAGGAGCAGGTGCTGGCCGCCTGCGCCGCGCTGGTCGCGGGCATCGGCATGTTTGCGCTGCTGGGCTACTTCCTGAACCTGGAAGCGCTGTACCGGGTGGCCGCGCTGAACGTGATGGTGCCGCCCACGGCGGCCGGCATGTCGGTGCTGGGCATCGGCTTGTGGATGCTGCGCGCCACCCTGCGCGAGCGCCGTGGCGTGCCGGTCGACTACGAGCGCCGCATCACCTGGCGCGCCATCGGCGTGGTGACCCTGGTGGCGGTGTCGGCCGGGGCGGCCGGCTTTGCCGCCATGCGCGAAAGCTATGAGCAGTCGATTGCCGACAACACCCTGGCCTCGGCCACCACCAGCGCGTCGGCGATCGGCACCACGCTCGAGACCAGCCTGTGGTTCGCGCGCAACCTGGCCACCCGCAGCGCCGTGCGCGAGCGCTTGCTGGCGCTCGAGCGCGATCCGGACGACGCGGCCGAGCGCGTGCGCCTGACCTCCATCGGCGCCAGCTTTTTCAATGCGGGCGTCACCGCCGTGCAGTTCTACAACGTCAACGACCAACTGATGGCCGCCGCAGGCACGCTCGCGCGCGGCGACGCGGTGTCGCGCCAGCCGCTGGCATCGGGCGGCCAGCGCGCCGAGCTGCTGTGGAAGGGCGGCTACCTGCTGTACACGGAAAGCGAGGTGCGCCAGGACGGCCGCGTGCTCGGGCGCGTGGTGGCCGAGCAGCGCCTGCCCACCCTCGACCATCTGCTGGAAAACGTGCGCGCGCGCAGCCCG
>JBKHWY010000070.1:8560-13188 GCA_046566285.1 Gammaproteobacteria bacterium
GAACGACGCTTACTGCGCGCCCACGCGCTTTTATCCGGCCCCGTTCCGCATCCCCATGTACCGGCCCGACGGCAGCGTCAACCTGCCGATCAACCAGGCCTTGCTGGGCCAGTCGGGCGTGCAGGTGACCGAAGACCTGCGCGGCATTCCGGTGTTCGCCGGCTACACCCCGGTGCGCGACTATGGCCTCGGCGTGGTCATCAAGAGCAACGTCGAGACCCTGTACTCGCCGCTGCGCCAGCGCACCAATGCGCTTCTCACCGTGCTGGCGGTGCTGATCGTGCTGGGCGCCTCCGCGCTGGTGCTGCAGGTGCGCCCGCTGCTGGCGCGCCTGGTGGCCGAGCAGCGTCGCACCCGCATCATCCTGGACAATTCGAACGACGCCTTCGTGGCGCTGGGCAGCGACGGCCGCGTGACCGACTGGAACGCGGCGGCCGAGCGCACCTTCGGCTGGAGCGCGCAGGAAGCCATCGGCCAGGAACTGGCCGAGCTGATCATCCCGCCGGAAGACCGCGCGGGTCATGCGGACGGTTTTCGCCGCTTCGTGCAGACCGGGACCACGCCGAACCTGGGCCAGCGGGTGGAAGTGACGGCCCGCCATCGGGACGGACGCCTGCTGCCCATCGAACTGTCGGTGGCGGCCTACCACGACGGCCACAGCTACGTGGCCAGCGCCTTTGCGCGCGACATCACCGAGCGCAAGCGCTTGGCCGCCGAGATCGAGGCGCGCGCCCACGAGCTGGAGCTCGAACGCGACCGCGCCCAGGAAGCCAACCGCGCCAAGGGTGAATTCGTGGCCAACATGAGCCACGAGCTGCGCACCCCGATGAACGCGGTGCTGGGCATGACCTACCTGCTGGCCAACACGGGGCTGACTCCCGAACAGAAGAAATACCTGGACATGATCCGCAGCTCCGGCCAGTCGCTCCTGGGCATCATGAACGACATCCTGGACTTCTCCAAGGTCGAGGCGGGCCGCATGCAGCTGGCCGAGAGCCCGTTCTACCTGGGCGACGTGCTCTCCAGCGTGGGCACCATCATGAGCGTCAATACCGGCACCAAGGACCTGGACCTGGCCATCGGCAAGAACCCGGCCGTGCCGCGCGTGCTGCTGGGCGACGCCCTGCGCGTGCAGCAGGTGCTGGTCAACCTGGTGGGCAATGCCATCAAGTTCACCGAGCACGGGGAGGTCAGCCTCGTGGTCGATCCTGCCCCCGATCCCGCATCGGACGGCGCCCATGCGCAGCCCGGGCAGGTGCGCCTGCGCTTCGTGGTGCGCGACACCGGCATCGGCATGGGGCCGGAACAGCAGCGCCGCCTGTTTTCACCGTTTACGCAAGGCGATTCCTCGACCACGCGGCGCTTCGGCGGCACCGGCTTGGGCCTGTCGATCGCGCGCCGGCTGACCGAGCTGATGGGCGGCACCATCACCGTCGACAGCCAGGAGGGCGTGGGCAGCACCTTTACCGTCGAACTGCCGTTCCGCCTGGCCCCTGATCAGATCGACACCCGCCGCGACGCCGCCGCGCTGGGGCGCCTGCGCATCCTGGTGGTGGACGACAACGCCACCAGCCGCTTCTGCGTGGCGCGCTCGGTGGCGCTGTGGCATTGGGAGGCCGACTGCGCCGCGTCCGGCGGCGAAGCGGTGCAGATGGCCGTGCGCGCCCAGCATGAGGGCCGCCCGTACGACGCCGCCCTGCTGGACTGGCAGATGCCCAATATGGACGGGCTGGCCACCGCCCAGGCCCTGCGCCGGCTGGGTTCGAGCGGGCGCCCCTACCTGATCCTGATGCTCAACGAGTATGGGCGCAACAAGATGGCCGACAGCCTGAATGCCCACCAGGTCGACGCCTTCCTCAGCAAACCGGTGACCGGGGTGGCGCTGTTCGACAGCCTGCACCAGGTGCTGGTGCAGGCGCCGCAGCGGCAGGGAAGCGAGCGCGGTCGCGCCATGCCTGCGCCGGCCCCGGTGGCGGTGCAGCGCCTGGATGGCGCGCGCCTGCTGCTGGCCGAGGACAATGAATTGAACCAGGCGGTGGCGCGCGGCATCCTGGAGCAGGTGGGCGCGCGGGTGGAGATCGTGGCCAATGGCGAGCAGGCGCTGGCCCGGCTGGCGGCCGATCCGTCCGCCTACGACCTGGTGCTGATGGATATCCAGATGCCGGTCATGGACGGCTTCGAGGCCACGCGCGGCATCCGTGGCGCGCTGCGCTTGAGCTTGCCCGTGCTGGCCATGACGGCCGGGGTGACGGAAAACGAGCGCGCCGCCTGCCGCGCGGCCGGCATGGACGACCTGATCGCCAAGCCGCTGGAAGTGGACGACATGCTGGCGCGCATCGCGCGTCATTTGCCGCGCCAGAGCGGCACCGCGCCCATGCCCGCGGCCGCAGCGTTGTCCACCGCGTCGTCCGCCCCGCCGTCACGTTCAAGCCTGGCGCCGGCCCGTCCGGCCAGCCCGTCCGCTGTCGCTGTCGAGGCCGACGAGCTGCCCGTGCTGCGCCTGGAACCGCTGGTCAATATCGCGCGCGGCAATCCGGCCCACCTGGCCCAGATCGCCCGGCTGGTGCGCCGCATGATCGATGATGGCAGCGGCCAGTTCGAACTGGCGCGCCAGCACTGGCATGCGGGCGCGCCGCTGGACGCGGCCAAGGTGCTGCACACCCTGCGGGGCGGCGTGGGAAGCGTGGGCGCCAAGCGGCTGGCGGCGGCCAGCCTGGCGCTCGAGCAGCTGCTCAAGGGCGACCGTCCGCCCTTTGAGGACGTCGGCGCCGGGTTCGATGCGCTGGCGGTGGAGTTGGCGGCGGCCCAGGCGGCGGCGCGCGCCTGGCTGGACGAGTACGCCCCGGATGAGCCTGGAGGCAAGTAGCAGAATCAAGAGCTTATCTTGGCATATTTGATGCACATCAACCGAACAATGCGCCGAGCCATCTAATCTGCTCAGCCATTGGAATGGGATACGAATATGAGCGTCAGGAACCTGCGTCAGCTGTTTGCGCCACGGTCGGTGGCCGTGATCGGCGCCTCCGCACGCGCGCACAGCGTGGGCGCCACCGTGCTGCACAACCTGGTCGAGGGCGGCTTCGAGGGGCCCGTCTACCCGGTCAACCCCAAGTACCGCGAACTGGAAGGCTTGCTCGCCTACGCCAGCGTGACGGCGCTGCCGGAGGCGCCCGAGCTGGCGCTGATCTGCACCCCGGCCGCCACCGTGCCGTCGATCGTGCGCGAACTGGGCGAGCGCGGCACGCGCGCCGCCGTGATCCTGTCGGCCGGCCTGTCCAGCCTGCGCGACGCGCAAGGCCGCACCATGCGCCAGGCCGCGCTGGACGCGGCGCGTCCCTACGTGCTGCGCCTCCTGGGCCCCAACTGCGTGGGCCTGCTGGTGCCCGGCCTGCGCCTGAACGCCAGCTTCGCCCCCGGCGGCGCGCGTCCCGGCCACATCGCCTTCGTGTCGCAGTCCGGCGCGCTCGTCACCGGGGTGCTGGACTGGGCCAATTCGCGTGGCATCGGCTTTTCCAAGTTTGTTTCGCTGGGCGACTCGGCCGACGTGGATTTCGGCGACCTGCTCGACTACTTCGCCAGCGACCCGCAGACCAGCGCGATCCTGATGTACATGGAAGACGTGCGCCATGCGCGCAAGTTCATGTCGGCCGCGCGTGCCGCCGCGCGCAGCAAACCCACGCTGATCCTGAAAGCCGGACGCATGGCCGAGGGCGCGCGCGCGGCCGCCTCGCACACGGGCGCCCTGGCCGGCGCCGACGACGTCTACGATGCGGCCATCCGGCGCGCCGGCATGCTGCGCGTGCTCTCCACCGAGGAGCTGTTCGCGGCGGTGGAGACGCTGGCGCACGCCCGCCCGCTGTTCGGCGAACGCCTGGTCATCATGACCAATGGCGGCGGTCCCGGCGTGATGGCCACCGATGCGGTGGCGGCCGGAGGCGGGCGCATGGCCACGCTGGCCGCCGCCACCCTGCGCCAGCTCGACGAAGTGCTGCCGCCCACCTGGTCGCGCGCCAATCCGGTCGACATCATCGGCGACGCCCCGGCCGAACGCTACGTGCGCACCCTGGAAGTGCTGCTGAACGACCCGCAGGCCGATGCGATTCTGTTCATCCACGCGCCCACCGCGATTGTCGCCAGCGCCGAGATCGCGCGCGCGGTGGCGCCGATGGCCCAGGCCAGCTCGCGCAACATCCTGTCGTGCTGGCTGGGCGGCGACGGCGTGCAGGAAGCGCGCCGGGTGTTCGCCGAAGCCGGCCTGCCCACCTACGGCACCCCCGAGGAAGCCGTCAGCGCCTACCTGCAGATCGTCCAGTTCCGGCGCAACCAGAACCTCCTGATGCAGGTCCCGGCCGCCGAGGCAAGCGAACACACCGACCGCGCCCAGGTCAAGTCCATCGTGGCCGGAGTGCTCGCGGCCGGACGCACCATCCTCACCGAGCCGGAAGCCAAGGCGGTGCTGGCGGCCTACGACATTCCCGTGGTGGACACCCGCATCGCGCGCACGGTCGACGAAGCGGTGCAGGCCCTCGCCGGTGTTCATGTAGCTGGCGGTCGCGTCGACGGTCAGCTCGTTTTCCGCGGCGAGACCGGGAAGCGCGATCCCGTCGTCTTCGCGGTAGCCCGAAGAT